>NZ_JABXEM010000119.1:0-31917 GCF_013372595.1 Myxococcus sp. AM011 | reverse complement strand
CCCCATCGACTCCGAGGTCCGGCCTGGAGTGGCGCGCACGCTGGCGTGGCTCGGGCTGGCCACGTGCGCGTCGGTGCTGCTGCTCGCGACGACGAACCAGCTCTCGCAGGACGTGGCCGCGGGCCCCTTCCTCTGGGTGCTGCCGCTGGCCGTCTACCTGCTCACCTTCATCATCGCCTTCTCGCGCGAGTCCTTCTATTCGCGCACCATCTACGGGGTGCTGCTCATCGGCTCGGGAGCGGCGGTGGCGCACGCGCACGCGGCGGGGGCCCACTTTCCGCTCCCCCTCCAGCTCCTCGCCTACGCCTTGTCGCTCTTCGCCGGCTGCATGGTGTGTCACGGCGAGCTGTACCGGCTGCGTCCGGCGCCGAGTCACCTGAGTGCCTTCTACCTGTGGGTGTCCGCTGGTGGCGTGCTGGGCGCGCTGTTCGTCAGCGGCGTGGCCACCGTCTTCTTCCGCGCGTACTGGGAGTACCCGCTGTCCCTGGGAGGCTGCTGCGCGGTGGCGCTCGCGGGCATGGTGCGCGGGCCGGCGGCCGAGACGTGGAGTCAGCGGGGCCGACGGGTGCTGCGCGGCGCGATGCTCGTCATGGTGACGGTGAACCTGTTCCTCTCGGTGAACCGGGAGCTGGACAAGGCGCTGTTCAGCGAGCGGAACTTCTTCGGCGTGGTGCGGGTGACGGAGCAGGGCGAGGGGGACCCCGAGAAGCACTTCTACAGTCAGCGCCACGGCGCCATCACCCACGGCATGCAGTACGTCAAGCCGGAGTACCGCTCGCGGCCCACGACGTACTACACGCGAGAGGCCGGGCTGGGGCTCGCCATCGCGGAGCAGCGTCGGCTGCGCGCGGCGGTGGGCCTGCCTCCGGGCCTGCGCATGGGCGTGCTGGGGTTGGGCGTGGGGACGAGCGCGGCGCTGCTGGAGAAGAGCGACTTGGGGCGCTTCTATGAAATCAACCCGGCGGTCATCTCCCTGGCGCGAGGCGAGGGCGGCTTCTTCAGCTACCTGAGCGACTCGCCCGCGACGATTGAGGTGGTGGAGGGGGACGCGCGCATCTCCCTGGAGCGCGAGCTGGAGCGGGGCGAGCCCGGCGGGTTCGACGTGCTGGCGTTGGATGTCTTCTCCTCGGACTCCGTCCCCGTGCACCTGCTCACCGAGGAGGCCGTGGCCCTGTACAAGCGGCACCTGGCCCCGCACGGCGTGCTGGCGTTGCACATCAGCAACGTGCACCTGGACCTGGTGCCGGTGACGCTGTCGCACGCGCGCCGCCTGGGCATGCACGCGGCCTTCGTCTTCCACGACACGCAAGGGGACGCGCTGCGCAGCAACTGGATGCTGCTCAGTCCGGACCGTGAGTTCTCCTGGGGCCCGACGTTCACCCGCGCCACGGCGCGCGTGCGGCGCCTGGGGTTGCGTGAAGAGCAGGACTTCGCCTGGACGGATGACCGCAGCAGCGTGCTGCGGGTGCTGCGGGACATCGAACCCGATGTGAATGTCGTGGATGTGGAGGCGTCCTCGGGCCCGCCGAAGGTGCCCCTGGCCCGGCCCGCCGGGCGGTGACTCAGGCGCGCGAGGCCGAGTCCGGCTGGCGTCGCGCCGCCGGGCTCAGGTCCAGGCCGATGAGCAGGAGCAGCACCGCGCACGGCAACCCCAGCGCCGCGGCCCCGTGGCGGACATAGAGCAGCGGCCCGCTGATGCACCCCAGGAGGAACGCGGCGCCCAGTCCCAGGTGCAGGCGCGTGCGCTCGAACTCGATGGCCGAGGGCAGGGCGCGCAGCCCGCGCCACACGCCGGCGACGCCCTGGCCGCGAGCCCCGTCCCGTACCCAGGCGAACATCCGCACCAACTGGATGCCGATGTCCGTGAGGATGCCGGTGACGTGTGTCGTACGCACCACCGCGCCGGACACCCGGGTGACGAGCGCGTTCTGCAGCCCCATGGCGAAGGACAGGCCCCACATCAACACGGGCGCGCGCGTCCCCGGCGAGGACGTGAGCGCCGTGCCGATGCCGGCCAGCGTCACCACCTCCACCATCAGCGCGGCGACGTGCCGGCCTCGCGAGCGGTGACGGGACGCATCCAGCAAGGCCGCCGCGCACACCGCGCCCAGCACGAAGGACAGGAGCAACTGCGCGGCGAGCACCGCGAGACGCGCTTCGCCGGTGGCAAGCGACTCGCCCAGCGCCGCCATGTTCCCGGACATGTGAGAGGTGTGCATGCCGAGCGCCACGAAGCCCGTCGCATTCACCGCGCCGGCGACCGCCGCGAGCAGGAGCGAGAGCACCGTATAGGCGCGGCGGTTGCTGGGAGAGGATTCCGTGGTGAAGGGCATGCGCGGCGCACCCCTGCGCTGTCAGGGAACGCTAGCACCCGCTCACCCGGCTCGCGTCCACTCCCGGCCAGAGCGCTCCGGCAGCCCGGGGCGCGGCGCGAGACGCCCGCTCAGCCTGGCGGCCAGAGGAGCGGCCGACCGGCCAGCAGGTGCAGATGGATGTGGAACACCGTCTGCCCGGCGTCGCGGTGGGTGTTCATCACCACCCGGTACCCGTTGCTGTCGTGGCTCCGCTCCTTGGCCAGCTTCGCCGCGGCCACGAAGAGGTGGCCCACCGCCGCCTCGTCCTCGGTGGAGATGTCGTTCACCGTGGCGATGTGCTTGCGGGGGATGAACAGGACGTGCGTGGGCGCCTGGGGATTGATGTCCTCGAAGGCCAGGCAGGAGTCGTCCTTGTAGACGACCTTGGCTGGAATGAGGCCGTCTCGAATCTTGCAGAAGAGGCAGTCGGACATGGGTCGGGGCTTAGCAACGCGCGAGGCGCGGGGAAATGGCCTCGGCGCTCATTGTTGAGGTCCCAAGCGATTCCCCAGGAGGGCGGCCAGGGCTTCGCTCGGGTGGGCAATCGGCGGTAGAGGTGGGGGACGACATGCCAGGTGGGCACTTCGCCTCAAAAGGTCCCACCGGTGATATTCCAGGCCCCGACGATGAAATCCATCCGCATCTCCCAGCTCATCGAGGACCACGACTACGACTTGCGCCTCACGCTCATCGCGGGCGCGAGCGGGCTGACGCGGACGGTGGACTCGTCGCGCATCCAGAAGCCGGGGCTGGCGCTGGCGGGCTTCACCGAGCACCTCCACCCCCACCGGGTCCAGGTGTTCGGCAACACCGAGATTTCCTACCTGGCCACCCTGCCGGAGCCCCGGCAGCGCGAGGCGCTCTCCAAGCTCTTCGAGGAAGAGGACCTGGCGTGCGTCGTGGTGACGAAGGAGCTGGAGATTCCGCCCGTCCTGGTGACGGCGTGCGAGGCCGGCGGGCTGGCGCTGATGAAGACGCCGCTGCTCTCCAGCGAGTTCATCACCCGGGTGCAGTCCTTCCTGGAAGAGGCGCTCACCGAGTCCAGCAGCCTGCACGGCGTGCTGATGGACGTCTTCGGCGTGGGCATCCTGCTGCTGGGCAAGAGCGGCATCGGCAAGAGCGAGATTGCCCTGGACCTGGTGATGCGGGCCCACCGGCTGGTGGCGGACGACATCGTCGACGTCACCCGGCGCAAGGGGGCCGTCTACGGCGCGGGCAACCCGGTCATCAAGCACCACATGGAGATTCGGGGCCTGGGCATCATCAACATCAAGGACCTGTTCGGCGTGGCGGCGGTGCGCGAGCAGAAGAAAATCGAGCTCGTCATCGAGCTGCAGGAATGGGACCCCCATCAGGAGTACGACCGGCTGGGCGTGGAGGACAAGCATCTGCAGATTGTGGGTGTGGACATCCCGCTGTCGGTGGTACCCGTGCGTCCAGGCCGTAACATGGCGACCATCATCGAGGTGGCCGCCCGCAACCAGTTGTTGAAGCTTCAGGGCCACCACTCGGCGAGGGAATTCGCCGAGCGGCTCAACCGAGCCATCGCCGAAGGGGCGATGCGCCGCACCCTGGGAGAAGAGGTCGAGTGACCGCGCCCGCGAAACAGTTGGTCGTCATCACCGGCATGTCCGGCTCCGGCAAGTCCACCGCCATCCGCGCGTTGGAGGATGCGGGGTTCTTCTGCATCGACAACCTGCCGGTGCTGCTGCTGCCCAAGCTCACGGAGCTCGCCGGTGGGGGCAACATCGAGCGCATGGCGCTGGTGATGGACGTGCGCGAGGGCGTGTTCCTCAAGGACGCCCCCCGCGTGCTCGACGAGGTCCGCCGCGCCGGGCACCACGTGGAGGTGCTCTTCCTCGACTCCAGCGACGACAGCCTCATCCGTCGCTTCAGCGAGACGCGCCGCCGCCATCCCTTGGCGCCCAACGGCACCGTGGCGGACGGCATCAAGGCGGAGCGCCAGGAGCTGCGTGACTTGCGCGAAATCGCCGACCAGGTCATCGACTCGTCGGTGCTGAACGTGCACGACTTGAAGCGCATGGTTCAGGCGCGCTTCAGCCCGGAGCCCGCCGCCGGGCCGAGCCTGTCGGTGATGTCGTTCGGCTACCGGTACGGGGTGCCGCCGCAGGCGGACCTGGTGCTGGACGTGCGCTTCCTGCCCAACCCGTACTTCGTCCCGGAGATGAAGGGCCTGACGGGCAAGGTGCCCAAGGTGGCCGCGTACGTGTTGGAGCGCGAGGAGACGCAGCAGTTCCTCGAGAAGGTCGTGGACCTGTGCCGCTTCCTCTTCCCTCGCTACCAGAAGGAGGGGAAGGCGTACCTCACGGTGGCGCTGGGGTGCACGGGTGGCAAGCACCGCTCCGTGGCCATCGCAGCGGAGCTGACCAGGCGGCTGACCGACGAGAACACCCGCGTTCAGCTCTGGGACCGCGACATCGAGAAAGAGTAGCTCGAGGCCCACATGACCCTGTTCCTGCTCGCGCTCGGGGTGGCGATGGATGCCACCGCTGTCTCTGGCGGCATGGCCATTCGCGGCGCCCGTCCGCCGGATGTCCTCAAGCTGGCGTTGACCTTTGGCCTGTTCCAGTTCGGCATGTCCCTGGGCGGTGCGCTCGGGGGCAAGGCCATCCTCACGCACTTCTCCGCGGTGGACCATTGGATTGCCTTCGTGCTGCTCGCGCTGGTGGGTGGGCACATGATTTGGGAGGCGTTCTCCCATGACGAGGAGACGCGCGCCGCCACGGGCATTCCGCTGCCCATGCTGCTGACGCTCGGCGTGGCCACCAGCATCGACGCGCTCGCCGTGGGCGTGACGCTGCCCGCGCTGAACCTGAGCATCCTGCTGTCCACCGGCGTCATTGGCGTGATGACCTTCGTGCTGTCCATCCTCGGCGCCTGGGCTGGCAAGCGGCTGGGAGAGCGCTTTGGCACCAGCATCGAAATCCTCGGCGGCCTGGTGCTCATCGGCATCGGCTTCAAGACGCTCTTCGACCACATGAGCGCGTAGGCCTTCTGGCGGTGGGCTCGGTGCCCCCGCCCGAGGCTGCCCTCGTGCGACACCTCGCGGTCCTACGTCACGGGTGAGTCAAGATTGCGAAGTGACTCATGACGCGCCATGCTGGGAGTCCGTAGCGCGGATTTCCCACTGGAGGCCAGGATGTCCCTTCCCCTGACGCGGCACTTCCACGTGGCCATCGCGGGCAGTGGGTTCGGCGGCCTGGGGATGGCCATCCGGCTCAAGCAGGAGGGGATGGAGGACTTCGTCGTCCTGGAGCGCGCGGACGACGTGGGCGGCGTCTGGCGGGACAACGCGTATCCGGGCTGCGCGTGTGACGTGCCCTCGCACCTGTACTCGTTCTCCTTCGCGCCGAATCCACGCTGGTCCCGGGCGTACTCGCCCCAGGCGGAGATTCACGCGTACCTGCGCGACTGCGCGGAGCGGTTCGGCGTGCTTCCTCACGTGCGCTTCCGTCACGCCGTGGAGGACGCGCGCTGGGACGACGAGGCGGGGCACTGGCGCCTCCAGACGTCGGAGGGGCTCTTCACGGCGGACGTCTTCATCCTCGCGGCGGGAGCCTTCGGCGAGCCGGTGCAGCCCGCCATTCCGGGCCTGGAGCGCTTCCAGGGCAAGGTGATGCACTCGGCGCGGTGGGACGCTGACTACACGCTTGCGGGGCGCAAGGTGGCGGTGGTGGGCACGGGCGCGTCCGCGATTCAGTTCGTCCCGGCCATCCAGCCGAAGGTGGCGAAGCTGGTCCTCTTCCAGCGCACGCCGCCGTGGATTCTTCCGCGCAACGATTACGCCATCTCCGGTTGGAAGCAGTGGCTGTACGCGCGCGTCCCTGGGGCGCGGTGGTTGATGCGCGCGGGCATCTACGCGGTGAAGGAGCTGTCCGCGCTGGCCTTCATGCATCCGTGGATCATCAGGTTGGCGCAGCGGGGCGCGTGGCGGCATCTGAAGGCGTCGGTTCCGGACCCGGTGCTGCGCGCGAAGCTGCTTCCCGGCTACACCCTGGGCTGCAAGCGCGTACTGGTGTCGGACGACTATCTGCCGGCGCTGACTCGGGAGAACGTCGAGGTCGTCACGGAGGGGCTCCAGGAGGTGCGCGAGCACTCCGTCGTCACGACGTCGGGCGTGGAGCATCCGGTGGACGCGCTCATCTTCGGCACGGGGTTCCAGATAACGGAGCCGTCCTTCGCCCGGCACATCCGGGGGCGTGACGGGCGCACCCTGGCGGAGACGTGGGCGGGGAGCATGAAGGCGCACCTGGGGACGTCGGTGAGCGGGTTCCCCAACTTCTTCATGTTGCTGGGGCCGAACACGGGGCTGGGGCACACGTCCGTCATCCTGATGATTGAGAGCCAGCTGGCGCACGTGCTCAGCGCGCTGCGCTACCTGGAGGGCAGGGGGCTGGCGGCGGTGGAGCCGACGGCGGACGCGCAGGAGGCGTTCGTTCGCGAGGTCGACACGCGGATGGCCCAGACGGTGTGGATGCGGGGCGGCTGTGTGAGCTGGTACCTGGATGCGACGGGGCGCAACTCGACGCTGTGGCCGGGCTTCACGTTCGACTACCGGCGCCGTGTCTCCGCCTTCGAGCCGACGGAGTACGTGGCCATCCACCGGCGCGCGCGTGCGAGGGGTGAGGCGGGTTTTCAGAAGAAGGCGCATGGCTGACGCGGTGGCGATGGTGGCGCTCGCGATGTCGTCGCGCCGCATGCTCGATGAGGGTCTGTCGGGCCGGACGCGGAACGGAGCCAACGGATGAAATCGGTGAAGGACAAGGTCGCGGCGATTACCGGAGCGGGCTCGGGCATTGGCCGGGCGACGGCGGTGTTGCTCGCGCGTCAGGGCTGTCACGTCGCGTTGTCGGACGTGAATGTGCAGGGGCTCTCCGAGACAGAGACGCAGTGCCGCGCGCACGGCGTCCGTGTCCGGGTAGACCGGGTGGATGTCGCGAAGCGCGAGCAGGTGCACACCTGGGCGGACGAGGTGGCGCGAGAGTTCGGCGGCGTCCACATCATCATCAACAACGCGGGCGTCGCGTTGGGGGCCACCATCGAGGACACCCGGTACGAGGACTTCGAGTGGCTGATGAACATCAACTTCTGGGGCGTGGTGTATGGGACGAAGGCGTTCCTGCCGCACCTGAAGGCGGTGGACGAGGGACACATCGTCAACGTGTCGAGTGTCTTCGGGTTGATTGGGGTGCCGACGCAGGCGGCGTACAACTCGGCGAAGTTCGCGGTGAAGGGCTTCACGGAGGCGCTGCGGCAGGAACTCGAGGTGGAGCCGGGGACCATCGGCGTCACCTGTGTGCACCCGGGGGGCATCAAGACGAACATCGCGCGCAATGCGCGGGTGACGCCGCGCGCGGGGTGGACGGACGAGCGGTCGTCGAGTGACTTCGAGAAGTCGTTCGCCACCACGCCGGAGCGGGCGGCGGAGGACATCCTCCTGGCGATTCGGAAGAACCGTCGGAGGCAGCTCATTGGCGGGGACGCGGTGCTCATCGACCTGTTCCAGCGGTTGTTGCCGACCCTGTACCAGCGGGTGCTGGTGGCGGGGATGCGGCGTCGGCGGCGGAAGATGCTGAGCGCGGCGACATGAAGCGCACGCGCGTGAAGGATGCGAGGCGCGCGACGAAGGCGGCGCCTTCGAGGACGCGTCGGCCGGCTTCGCGAGAGAAGGCGCGGGGGCGGGTGACGCCGCTCTCGCAGCGGTTGGAGGTGCCCTCGCGGGCGACGCCGCAGGACCTCTTCGCCCTGGCGATGCGGTGGTGGGATGAGGGAGAGCGGTTCGACATCGGCCGGATGGCGCAGGAGCTGGGCGTGAGCCGGGCGACGGTGTTCCGCTGGGCGGGGACGCGAGAGCTGCTCTATGGGGAGGTGCTGTCCTTCCGGTTCGAGGCCGCGCTCACGGCGGCGAGGAGCGAGTTCAAGGAGGAGGGGGCGGCGCATGTGGCGGAGGTCACCCAGCGCCTCATCCACCTGATTGTGGCGGATGCGCCGCTGCGGCGCTTCATCCAGCAGGACTCCGAGTATGCGATGCGGGTGTTGATGTCGAAGAGCAGCCGCGTGGAAGAGCGCTGCGCGGCGAGCATCCGGAGGGCGCTGGAGGAGGGCGTGAGAGAACGGCGCCTCCGTCCGGCGATGAGCCTGGATGCATTGTCGAACGTCATCGTCCGGGTGGGGCAGTTCTTCCTGTACCGGGATGCGCTCACGGGCGACCCGCCAGATGTGCAGGCCGCCATCACCGCGACACTCATCCTCCTCACCGCGGAAGAGGGCGATGCGAGGTGGAAGAAGCGGTGACGAAGCGGCGTGAAGTGGGCGTCAGGAGATAACGGGAAACAGGAGTCCGGCCCTGGCGAGGCTGGGAACTCCGCGACAGACGGTCGTGCCTGTCGCGGAGAGAGCGGCGTTACCGCCAGACTCCATTGCAGCATTCGGCGTAGCACTCGCCGCTGGAGACGCAGGACCTGCCCGAGAAGGGGCCGCCAAGACAGTAGCCGTCATCCTTGGCGGAGCAGATCGTGCTGCCGTCGTTCGGGTAGTACGCCCCATCGCTGAACGTCACGCCGCCGTAGGTGCACGTCTGGCAGGACTTCGTGACGCCGTCACACGTGACGAACCCCGTGGGGCCATTCAGAGCTGAGCAGATGGACGTGCCACTGCACCTCAACGTCGTACAACTGCCGCAGATGGCCGTGGCGGTACAGGCGGCCAGGGAGTCACCGCTGGACTCAGCGCCCTGCACTTGGTCACCCAGGGCACTTTCCTCGTGCGAGGTCGGATTCTCTTCCGTTGGGTCAGGACTGCATGCGGTGAGGCACAGCGAAGACAGGACGACCATGAAGACGGCACGGAGCATTCGAGACATGAGACACCTCTTGTGTCACGTCGATAAGGGTTTGCGTCTTCCCGGGGACGCCGCTACTCGAGGTACCAGGTGCCGTTGCAGCAGAGGGCCACACACTGAGCGGCGTTGAGACAGGGGTTGTCCACAAGGGGCCCCGTGCAACGATTTGATGCGCAAGTGCCAGCGTAGGTTGTGCCGTCGGCGTAGCTCTGGGTGCGGAACGGACACATCCGACAGGATGTGGCGACGCCATCACACGTGGCAGCGCCAGTAGGGCCATCGACCCCCGAGCAGGTAGACACGCCGCTGCATGTCACGGTGGTGCAATCCCCACAGCGTGCCGAGGCAGTGCAGGCCGCCAACTCCGAATCGGTGGACAATCCCTCGGCGGACTCGTCGAGCTGACTCGATTCCTCGACGGCAGTGGAAGGTTGCGTGGGGCCGGGCTCGGAGCCACAAGCGGCGAGGAGCGCGGAGAGGAGGGTAGCAGTGAAGAGGGTGCGGCCAGTTCGCGACATGACGGGAGGACTCCCGGGGCACCTTCAACGGATGCCCAAGTGGGGTGTGGATGGAGACAGCAGGCAAAGACGGTCCGTCGCCTGCTGTCGCTCCAGGAACACCCCATCGGTCGGCCTTGGGTCCGTCGGTCCGGGATGGTGGACGGGCGATGTGCCGGAATCAAATGAAGGACACCTTGCTTTGTCGGTGTTCGTCAAAAGGCAACTGTCCATCGTATGGCTTTGAGTGGCTAAAGCACTCGCATTGCAAAAATTAAATGGGGCTCCCTCACTTGTGCAGCGTGAGCCCCTTGATGGCCTTGTCTACCTGCTTGCGCTCACCTCGCAGCGCCAGCCCCACGAAGTCGAAGTCCTCGGGGTTCTCCGCTCGGAACGCGGCCCGGTTGTCCACGTCGTTGCCCGTGGCGAACATCGCGGCCACATAGACAGCGGTTGTCAGCCCACGCTCGATGGCGACCCGGTGCGCGACCTGGAGCTGCTCCTTCGTGTCGCTGAACACGAGCATCGGCTGACCCAGGAGCCGGCTGTATTTCCTGCCCGTCGCGTCTTCATACGGCTCCCCCAGCATCTCCGGAGCCGATGCGGCCATGCCCGTTGCGAGGAAGGCGGTGACGTTCAGCTTCTGCCAGACGGCGAGGTCTTCGCGGATGACGATGGAAATCTTGGTCGTGAACAGCTCGGGCATGGAGGTCTCCTCTGTCGCCGTTCATCCTCGACAGGGGCGCGCTCCACGTCTGGAACGTTCGTGCACATCGCGCGGTAGGCAGCGGGCGTCAGTCCATATGCGCGCCGAAACCATCGTCCCAGGTGACTCTGGTCCGCGAAGCCCACCGCCGCCGCGACGTTCGCGGGCGTCTCTCCTCTCGCCAACCTGCCGCGTGCCGCGGCGAGGCGAAGCTGCACCAGGTACGCATGAGGTGGCAGTCCATAGGCCGCGCGGAATGCTCGCGAGAGCTGGAAGCGATTCGCTCCACACTCTCGCGCCAGCTCCTCCAGCCCCAGGTCCTCCTCCATCCGCGCCCGCAGAACTCCCGCGCCCGACGCGCGGACCGGTGCGCCGCCTCCCCCAGCCGTGTCACCACCGACGCCCCGAGCTGCGGATTGAGCGCCGCCGCCAGTTCCTCCAGCGCCTCGTCCTGCGCCAGCCGCGAGCCAGTCCCGCGCAGTCGCCAGAACGCCCGCTGGATATGCGCCGCCAAACGAGGCTCCTCCGTGAGTGTCGCCTGGAAGCCCGGTCCTTGTGCCACCCCGCGCCCATCCGCCACCCGCTCGCATGCCTGAGCAACCCACGACGGCTCCAGGTAGAGCATCAGGTACGTGAAGCCCGTCTCGTCCCGGGCATGTCCGTCATGCGTCTCCCCGGGCTCAATCAGGATGACCCGTCCCGGCGTGCTCTGGTGCAAGGCCCTCCGACACGAGAACTCCTGGAGCCCCTGCTCCGTCACCCCTACGAGATACGCGTCGTGGAAGTGCGGGTCATACGCATGGCCCGTGAAGTGCGCCCGGATGCTCTCGATGCCCGTCGCCTCGTCACGCGCCACGTCGACCCAGTCCCGCTCGAGTCGGGACGCTGGGGAGCAGCTCGGACAGGACGGACGCGCACCGGACATCTCGCGCGCAAGCCTAACACCGCGCCTGAACCCAGGCCCGCTCCCCAGAACCAGGGAAGCGGGCCCCAGGCTGCAGGTTGCCGAGCAGCAGCGCGTTGCCCGAAGGCCCGCCTCCCGCGATGAACACGAAGGGCGACAGCACCGCGCCCATGTTCACTCCCGCCAACGTCCGCGAAGGCGGTTGATGCTGCTCGTCGTTGGTTCCTGGGTCTGGCCGGCACGCGACTCCTTGTGTTGGCCAGCGTTGTTGGCGTGGAACCCGGTGGGGCCTGGACGCTCTCGTCCGGTCGAGTGTTTCCTTCAATGGACTTGAACCGCACGGTTCCGGCTCCATGCCGATGACCCGGAGGGGGAACGTGTCGCGCCTGCTGACCTTGGGAGTGTTCTGGGGCGTGGCCTCCTTGGTCATGGGCTGCGGCAGCGCCTCGCGCGTGGTTCGTTTGGAGATGGGGCGTGGGGAGGCGGTCACCTTTGTCTCATCTCCCGCGCAGCCGGTGGTGATTGCTCCTGACGACTTCAAGGATGCCGTAGGAGGGCTGGCCAGCGACGTCCGGCCTGCTGCCTCACCGAGACTCTTCGCTCACCGACTGCTGGCGAGTGCCTCGCGGGATGGCCGACAGCCGCACCCGCGAGGGCACTTGAGGTTGGTGGCCGGGGGCATCGCGGACTCGCGGCGGAGCGCGGGGAACGACACGGATGGGGAGACGCACTTCGCGCTGACGCGTGAATACCGGAGATGGTGTGAGAGGAAGGACACGCCCGGTGACTGCTTGCGCCTGCTTGTCGATGCGGCCAGCCTGGATGAAGAGGGTCGGCGCACCCTGGCCCTTTCCATTGCGTTGGATTCGGTGTGGTCCGAGACGGCCGAATCCCTCGATGCCATGACGGACCCGGGGGCGGTTCAAGCGGCGATTGTCACTTCCATGGCCGTGTACCTGACGCTGTGGTTGCTGCCAGAGCCGGTGTCGAAGGGCGTGGCGGCTGTACTGACAGCAAGTCTTATCGCCTGGCTGGGGATCGACACGGTATGGGGGCTCATCGGCGGGTGGATCCGACTGACGGATGAGGTGAAGAGCGCCACGACCTTCGACGAGGTGAACGCGGCGGGAGAGCGATATGGCGAGGTGATGGGAGCCAACGCCGCGCGAGTCTTCGTCATGCTCGCCACCGCGGCCATGGGTAGCACGGTAGGACTGGCCATGAAGGCACCGACACTTCCTGGCTACTCCCAAGCCGCTCGGGTCGCTGCTGGGCAGGGTGGTTTCCAGTTGTCGTCCGTGGCCCAGGTGGGAGCGGTCGCCATCTCGGAGGGGGCGCTCACCATTGCCCTTGCGCCGGGAGCGCTGGCCATGTCGGCGAGCCAGCAGTCAGGAGGTGGTGGATTCAGCAACAGCGGCGTTCCGCGCGGCGAGGCGGAAGCCCGGACTCTTCCGTCAGAAGCTTCCGACCCGAATGCGACCCCCAGCGGTTACAGGCCGCGCATCTCCCCGGACGATGACAAGGCAACCCTTCGTTCCCTGATGAGAGAGAACGAATCAGCTGATCTTCTCGCGAGAGCGGGCTTCAAGGTCGAACAACGACCTCAGGTCGCTGGCACCACCAGGAAGCCCGACTTCCGAGTCGAGGGCCGCGTCTTCGACAACTACGCTCCGAGCACGTCGAACCCGCGGAACATCTGGGCGGTCGTCAACGACACGAAGGTCAACCCCACGGGCAAGTCGATGCAGGCCGACAGGATTGTCCTCAATCTGAGAGACAGCGGTGTGGACCTCGCGGCGCTGAAACGACAATTCACCGAGTGGCCGATGCCCAACCTCAAGGAGGTGCTCGTCATCTCGCGAGAGGGCGGTATCGTTCCCTTCTGGCCGTAGCCCAGGAGTCAGCACATGTCGCTGGACTACAACTTCCGCATCGCCACCGTCCTGGAACCCGAGAGGGTGCTCTCAGTCGTTGTTGACGCTCTGAAGCTGCGCCCTCGCACTGGCGGCTCGGCCGAAGAAATCGCGGGGCCAGGTTTTCTTCTCGCCGCCGGGGTTGTTGCTCCGAGGAGCAAGGAGATGGTGGAAGAGACCCTGGGATTCTCCCCCTCCGTGGACCTCCAGTTCTGGCTGGATGACAGCCAGCGGCACGCCGCGATGACCGCCATGCTCCAGAGCGTACTCGCTGTGCTGCGCGAGGTTCAGGGCGACGCTACGCTCCTGTTCGGAGGCGAAACCGTCCTGCTGCTCCGTCGCGATGGGCAACTGGTCCTCGATTCGGGGACAGGTGCCTGGACGCCCGAGCGGCTGGCGTTCGCGGACGCACCCTACGAGATGCGGGAGTTACCCTCACTGTAGCCACACCTCGGGAGGCGCTCGTTTCTCGTCGACCCAGGCCCGCTCCCCAGAACCAGGGAAGCGGGCCCAAGTCTCACGGCTAGTTCGCCGTGAAGTACAGGTTGTCCAGCAGCAGCGCGTTGCCCGAAGGCCCGCCTCCCGCGATGAACACGAAGGGCGACAGCACCGCGCCCAGGCTCACTCCCGCCGAGGAGAAGTCCGACAGCGGAATGGCCAGGTGGTGCCACTGCCCATCATTCACATACCCATACTTCGCCACGTCGAGCTGCACGCCCTCCGTGTCACTCATCCCAATCTTCACCGAGGAGAACCCCGGGTCCGACGAGTTGAGGCTCACGTGCAGCGTCTTCCACGCGTCCAGGTTGTGCCCCGTATCCCAGTGGATGCCGAAGCCCAGCCACCCCTTGCCCGCGTGGACGATGCGGTCCGCCGTCTTCCCCTCGATGCGCGTGTTCGAGGCCTCAATCGTGACGGTGCCCTCGTACAGGTAGAGGTGCGTGTCCACGTCGTTGATGATGATCTCCTCGGACCGCCCTCCCTCGTAGAAGCCGACGAACAGGCGCCGCTGGCCCGCCTCGAACGGGAACGGCCCCGGGAGCGCCTCGTCCTGGGGATTCGGCCCGGCGTCGTCCTGCGAGGACGGTTGGTGGTTCTCGTAGTCGTTGGCCCCCGGGTCCGGCCTGCACGCGGCCAACGTCAACAACAGCACTCCCACGGTTCGCTTCATGGTCGCACCGCCCTTTCACCACCACTCGAGGTCCGCACCAGCACCCAACCGCCCGTCACCGTCCCACCCATCTCCACGATGGCCTTGTAGGACGGCGTCAGCAGCTCGTAGGGAATCGTCCCAGTCGAGTCGTACGTCACCGCGTCCGGGAAGTTGTCCAACACCGACTGGTACGCGCGGATGGCCATGTCCCGCACCACCGGCAGGTCCTCCTGCCTGGCCAGTCCGTTCTGATACACGCCGAGCAGGTTGAGGCCGACGTAGTACTGCGCCTCCCCATACGGCCCTCGCGCGAGCACGGTGGCCCACGAGTAGAACGCCGCCACCGGCCCCGCGTTGGCCTGGAGCACCCACTTCGTCTCCGTCCCCGGCGTCGAGTCCGCGAACGGATTGTTCGGGTCGTCCAGGATGGTGGTGCTCGGATACACACCCATGGCCGGGTCGAAGACCTCCAGCGTCAGGTCCTCCAGCGGCTCGCCATAGACATAGCTCGCGCGGTCATAACACCCGAAGGTGCTCAAGGCCGCGAGGAGCACGAGACACGTCCTCATACGTCGTCCCTCAGAGCGAAAGGATTGCATACGCACCCACCTCGTATTCGCGGCCCTTGAGTCCCTCGGCGATGGCCATCGTGCTCATGCCCTCCGAGTACTCATCCAACATGCGCACCAACCCTCGCAGGCCGAAGCGCGTGGACACCGCGCCCAGCACCGGCCGCTTGAGCCCGTAGGACACGTCTCCGCCCAACTGCACCGGATACGTGAGGTTGAACACGCGGTGGTAGTCGTACGGACCCCAGTCGTTGAACCGCAACTGCGTGGCGAGCAGCAGCGTGTCGTACAGCACGTTGGCGTCCAGGCCGAAGCGGCGCACCTGCCGCGCGTCCTCGCCTCCGGACTGCACGCTGCCCACGAAGGCCGTGCCGTACAGCTTCAGCCGCTGTGACGGGTTGCCCACCATGCGCAGCGTCGTCTCCCACTCGTCGCGCGCCGGCGGCGCCCCGGCGAAGGCCACCGCGCTGCCGTCCGCGAGGATGGCGATGCTCGCGTCTCGCGACGTCGGCTGGCGGCGGTACACCAGGTCCAGGCCCGCGGCGAAGGGCGCGTCCTCGCGCATCTCCCGGTCCCACGCCCAGAACCACGTCCCCGGCGTCGGGTCGAAGGTGATGAGCAGCTCCGCGCCGAGCGTCTCGCGGTTGTCGAGGACGGTGAAGGCGTCCTGCAACACGTTGCGCGCGCGCACCGCCGGGAAGTACGTGCCCGAGTCCTGGTCGAACGTGTCGGGGATGTTCGGGTTCGGTCCGATGAGGGGCTTCTGGTACAGCACGTTCGGCGCCACCTCGATGGTGCCCAACTGGAACGCCGCGCCCGCCTGCGCGCCGAAGTGGTTGCCGCGTCCGCTCTCCCGCAGGCTCCAGCCCGTCAGGACGATGCTCGGCTCGGGGCCGCCGTCCGCCACCAGCCCGCGGAACGAGCCCTGGGCATACAGCCGCACGCCGCCCAGGTCATACGTGGCCCGCGCCTTCGCGCCGAGCGTGTCGAGGAACTGCACCTCGTCGCGCAGCACCTCCTGGCCCGTGCCCATATAGCTCGCGCCACCCTTCGACTCGCGCGTCCAGGTGAACTCCTCACCAATACGTTGGGGCGCCGCCAGGATGCCGCCGATGTCGAGCGCGAGCGGACCCTTGTTCCATTCGAAGGTGAGCGCGGTGCGACGCGCCACGCGCTCGCGGATGACGGAGGCCGTCTGCTGCGTGGCGCCCCGGGCGATGTCCTCCTGGTGCACCAGCGTCAGCGCCATGTCCCCGAAGCCCTTGCGGTACTTGGCGACGATGGACGGGTTGGCGCCCCAGTACAGCTCCGGACCCACCGCCAGCTTGAAGCCCTCGAAGGAGCGCTTGCCGCTGAGCACCACGCCGAAGGGCGCGTTGCCGTGGTAGATGTCGATGTTCGGCCCGTAGTTGGCCTCGCGATACAGGCCGAAGAAGTCGCCCTCCTCGCCCCAGTGGTAGTGGCCGACGCGGTAGTAGCCCTCCAGCGCGAAGTCCGCGCGGTCCAGCTTGAACTCCGCCTGGTACAGCGCGAAGCGGTCGAAGGCGGACACACCCGGCTGGGCGACGCCCGGTGTCGGCGAGCCCGTCGTCGGCGCCGTCGGCGTCGGCGTGGTGCCCCGGTTCTCGTAGAAGAGGTTGTTGAGGCGGTTGGTGGCCACGTTGCCCACCACGTTGAACGACGCGCGGCCGTACACCCCCGTCGCCGGCTGGACCGCCAGGTCGAAGAAGATGGACTCCGTGTGGTCCGCCGACGTCAGGTTGGGCCGCGTCGTGGCGATGCTCCCGCGCGACAGCGAGCTGTCCATGACCAGGCGCAGGTTGGACACGCGCACCATGCTGAGCTCCTCCGTCTTCGCCAGGGCGATGGAGGACTCGTAGCTCTTCGACATGTCGGAGGGCCGCAGCGCGGAGAAGTGCGCGTGGATGCGGTCCAGGTCCGTGTCCGCCGCGTACGGGTCCAGGCGGAAGGCCGCCTGCAACATATAGTAGGCCGTGCGCGGCTGGATGCGGGAGATGCCCGCGTCGTCCGGCTGGCCCAGGGCGCAGATGCCGAACCACTCCTCGTTCATGTTGTTCTGGCCGGGCACGAAGTCCGCCGCGTAGCCACCGTTGGGCCACGACGCCGTCGTGTCGTGAATGGAGAGGTTGGCCTCCTGGCCCATCTTCCACCAGCCGTCCACCCACTGGAACACGAAGCCGCCCAGCGCGTTGCCCACGCGGCCCTGGCCGTAGGTCTGCGTATAGATTTCCTCCCACTGCTGGCGCAGGTACTCGGCCTGGGACAGGTGGTCCTCACGGCCGTCCCGCGCGTTGAACGCATCCGCGCCGAACTCCGAGAAGAGCACCGGCTTGTCCGTCTTGCGCAGCACCTCTTCGAACAAGTCCCGGACGCTGGGGCCGCGGTAGACGTTGGCGCCGAAGATGTCGATGTCGGTGCCGTGCTTGGCGATGAGGTCGATGTACTGGAGGTCGCCGTTGGCCAGGGCCACCGGGTGGTTGACGTCGCGGGCTTTGATGGTCCGCGCCGCCTCGCCCATCAGCGTGTAGAGGTGCACCGCGCGCGCGGCGTCCTCCTGGCCCGGCAGCGCCTCGATTTCGTAGCTCGTCCAGTGCAGGCCGTAGTTGTTCTCGTTGCCGAGCAGCCACATCAGCACGCCCGGAACGCCCCGGTAGACCTCCACCTTCTTCGCCAGCTCCTCGAGCAGCGCCTTGCGGTGCGCGGCGTTGGAGTAGTCGATGTTCGGCACGAAGGCGTTGTTGACGGTGGCGCCGTAGCGGCCCATCAACGGGTTCACCACGGTGGTGATGCCGTAGTTCTTGAAGATGAACTCCACCCAGCGCGGGGGGATGTCGTCGAACTGGCGGATGGAGTTGACGCCCATGTCGCGCAAGAGCGTCATCTCCCGCGCCAGCACCGCGCGCACGAAGTCGTCGGGCTGGTTCCAGAGCGAGTAGCGGTAGTTCTCTCCAATGGGCGTGTAGCCCCAGTTCATGCCGCGCAACAGGAAGTCGCGGCCGTCCACCTTCAACTTGAAGCCGCGCTCGTCGTGCTGAATCTTGACGACGGTGGCCTGCTCCGCGCCCGGCTTGACGTCCACGGGCTGGAGGGTGAGGGGCTGCGGGGCGGGAGACGGCGTCGGACTGGGAGGACCCGAGGGCGTCGTCGTGGTGGCGGCGGGAGGCGCGCCACCCGGGGGAGTGGCGGCGGGCGGCGTCGACTCCACCGGCGCCGTTTGCGGTTGGGCACCGCCGGGCTGGACGGGCTGCGCGTCCTGCCCGGCATGGACGGGGGCCTGATATAGCGCCACCGCGAGGAGGGGTGCGAGGACCAGGGCTCTCACGCGGCCAGCTCCACATCCAGCCCGTTCTGGGCCACCACGGCGCGGTACAGATGCGCGCTGTCCTTGGGGATGCGCTTCTGCGTGGCGTAATCCACGTACACCATGCCGAAGCGCTTCTGATAGCCGTAGGCCCACTCGAAGTTGTCCAACAGCGACCACGCGAAGTAGCCCTTGAGCGGCACGCCCTGGTTGATGGCCTCCAGCGAGGCCTCCAGGTGCGAGCGCAGGTAGTGCACGCGCTTGGCGTCCCTCACGCGGCCATCCGGGTCCGGCGCGGTGCCGTAGGCGGCCCCGTTCTCCGTGACGTAGAGGTGGCCCGGCTTGTAGTCCTGGTGCAGCCGCACGAGCAGCTGCGTGAGGCCGTGGGGCGACACCTCCCAGTCCATCTCCGTCTTCTCGGAGCTGACGTGGACGGTGCGAGGCGCGTTCTGCGCCTCGGGGATGCGGTCGCTGCGGATGACGCCGCGGTTGTAGTAGTTGACCCCCAGGAAGTCGATGGGGACGGCGATGTCCGCCAGGTCGCCCTGCCGCACGAAGGGCAGCGTGTCCGACTTCAGTCGCCCCTCGGCGACATGGTCGTCAATCACGTCGCGCGGGTAGCCCTTGCCGTAGAGCGGGTCCAGGTACCAGCGGTTGAAGCCGCCGTCGAAGGAGCGGCACGCGTCGTGGTCCTCCTTGCTGGGCGACGCGGGCTCCGCGGGCACCAGGTTGAGGGTGATGCCGACCTCCGCCTTGGGCACGTTGGAGCGGATGACGGGCACGGCCTGCCCGTGCGACAGCAGCACGTGGTGGGCCGTGGCCAGCGCCTGGCCCCAGTCCTTGATGCCGGGCGCATGCTCGCCGTTGGCGTAGCCCAGGATGCTGATGCACCAGGGCTCGTTGTGCGTAATCCACTTCGACACGCGGTCCCCGAGCTTCTGGCTCACCACGTCCGCGTACTCGACGAACGCGCTCACCGTGTCGCGCGAGGCCCAGCCGCCCTTGTCCTGGAGCGCCTGCGGCAAATCCCAGTGGTACAGCGTGACGGCGGGCTCGATTCCCACCTCCAGCAGTCCGTCGACCAGCCGCGAGTAGAAGTCGAGTCCGGCGGTGTTCACCTTGCCGCGCCCGACGGGGAGCACGCGCGGCCAGGCGATGGAGAAGCGATACGCCTTCAACCCCATCCAGCGCATCAGCTCCACGTCCTCGCGCCAGCGGTGGTAGTGGTCGCAGGCGACGTTGCCGTTGGTTCCGTCGGCGATTTTACCGGGCGTGGCGGCGAACCTGTCCCAGATGGACTCACCGCGCCCGTCGGCGTCGGTGGCCCCTTCAATCTGGTACGAGGAGGTGGCCACACCCCACACGAAGTCATGAGGAAACTGCCGCATCGTCAGGGACTCCTTTCGAGGACTCGAGATGGCAGCGGACGTGGTGCTCCGCCGCCGGAAGGTGAAAGGGAGGAAGCGCCTCGTGGCACCGCACGTCGGCGTGAGGACAGCGGGGCGCGAAGGCACACCCCAGAGGCGGAGGCGGCGTGGTCGCCACGCGCGCGGGGAGGGGCGTGCGCAGGAAGTCCGCGCCATCCGGCACCGCGGACAACAGCAGCCGCGTGTACGGATGCCGAGGCGCCTGGAGCACGTCGCTGGTGCGGCCCGTCTCCACGACGGAGCCCGCATAGAGCACCAGCACCCGGTCCGCCAGGTGACGGGCGCTCGCCAAATCATGGGTGATGAAGAGGATGCCGATGCCGCGCTCGCGCGTCAGGCCCTTGAGCAGTTGGAGCACACCCCGGCGCGTGGACACGTCCAGCATGGAGGTGGGCTCGTCCGCGATGATGACGTCGGGCTCCACCGCCAGCGCCCGCGCCACGGCCACGCGCTGCCGCTGGCCACCGGACAGCTCGTGCGGATAGCGCTTCGCCAGTTGCTCCGCGGGCGTCAGGCCCACCGACTCCAGCAGCGCGTGCACCTTCCGCGTCAGCTCCACGCCGCGCGCCCGCCCGTGGCGCACCAGTGAGCGCTCCAGGTGATAGGCCACCGTGTGCACGGGGTTGAGCGAGGCGAACGGGTCCTGGAACACCATCTGCACGCGGCCCCGGTAGGCCAGCGACGCGGAGCCGCCCTCGCGGGCGAGCACGTTCTCTCCGCTGAGGAGGATGTCGCCCGAGTCTGGCGTGTCCAGCCGCGCCAGGAGGCGGGCCAGCGTGGACTTGCCGCTGCCGGACTCACCGACGAGCGCGAGGATTTCTCCGCGCTCCAGCGAGAAGGACACGTCCGTCAGCACCTTGCGGCGCGCGTGGGACAGGAAGCCTCCCACGGGGAAGCTCCGGTTCAGCCGCGCGGCTTCCAGCAGGGGAGGGCTCATCGACGACCTCCAGGCAGTGCGGCGAGCGGAGCCTTCAGCGCGCTGGCGGCCTGCTCCAGCACATCGGGCGTGGGCGCCTGCGTGTCGGTGGCCCCCAGATGCGGGAAGGACGACAGCAACAGGCGCGTGTACGGGTGACGGGCGTCCGTGCGCAGCCGCTGCGCGGTGTCCACCTCCACCAGCTTGCCGGCCTGGAGGATGCCCACGCGGTCCGACAGCGCGAGCAGCAGCGGCAAGTCATGGGTGATGAAGAGGACCGCGAAGCCCAGCCGCGACTTCAACTCCAGCACGCGCTGGAGCAGCTCCTTCTGCACCACCACGTCGAGCGCGGTGGTGGGCTCGTCCATCACCACCAGCCGGGGCTCCAGCGCCAACGCCAGGGCGATGCCCACGCGCTGCCGCATGCCGCCGGAGAGCTGGTGCGGCCACGCGTTCACCAGCTCGGGCTTCAGGCCCACCATGGCCAACAGCTCGCGGCCCCGCGCATACGAGGACGCGCGCGAGCCACCCCCGTGGGCGGCGAGCGTGTCGTGGAACTGCTCACCCAGCGTGAGCACCGGATTGAGCGCGCTCATCGCGCTCTGGAACACCATGGACACACGGCTCCACCGGAAGGCGCGCAGCGCCTCCGGCGACAACGCGGTGACGTCCGTTCCCTCGAAGAGGATGCGTCCCTGGGTGATGGCTGCTGACGAGGGCAACAGGCGCAACAGCGCGTAGCCCAGCGTGGACTTGCCGCTGCCGGACTCGCCCGCCAGGCCGAACACCTCGCCCGGGGCGATGTCCAGGGACACCTGGTCCACCACGCGGGAGGGCCCTGCCTGCGTCATGTATTCGATGCTCAGCTCGCGCACGCTCAACAGCGCGCCGGGCGCGGTGGCTTCCTGCGCTGGAGTGGCGACGGCATGCACCACCGCGGCCTTGGGCGCCTTCGGAGGCGCGCGCAGCGAGGGGTTGGTCAGCTCGTCGATGGCGGAGCTGAGCAGCGTGAGCGAGAAGCCCACCAGCGCGATGCAGATGCCCGTGGGGACGAAAATCCACCAGGAGCGCGTCAGCAGCGCCGCGTCGTTGCCGGCCCAGTAGAGGTTGGTGCCCCACGTCACCGCGCCCACGTCGCCCAGGCCCAGGAACTCCAGGCCCACCTGCGCGCCCACGGCGTACAGCGTGTTTCCAATGAACGAAGAGGCCACCAGCGACGCCATGTTGGGCAACAGCTCGCGGGTGATGATGCGCGCGTGGCTCTCTCCGGCGACCACGGCCGCCGCGACGAAGTCCCGGCCTCGCAGCGCCAGCGCCTCCGCGCGGAAGACGCGCGCGTTCCAGGCCCAGCCCGCGAAGGTGAGCACCACCACCATGCGGAAGGGGCCGGAGGGCAGGTAGGCGCCCAGGACGATGGCCAGGGGCAGGCCCGGGATGACCAGGAAGATGTTGGTGGTGAGTGTCAGCGCGTCATCCACGCGGCGGCCCAGGTAGCCGGCGGTGATGCCCACCAGCGCGCCCACCAGCGTGACGAGCGCGCCCACCGCGAAGCCGATGGCCAGCGTCTCTCGCGCGCCCACCACCGTCTGCGCGAGCACGTCCTGGCCCTGGCCCGTGGTGCCGAACCAGTGGGCACTCGAGGGCGGCTGGTGGGGCTGGCCCATCAGCTCCGTCGGGTCCATCACGAACCACGGGCCCACCAGCGCGACGAGGAGGAAGCCCAGGAGGAGGGTGCCTCCCACGGCCGCCTTGCGCTGGCGGAGCAGGCGTCGAAGGGTCTCACGCATGGGCGCGGGTCCTCGGGTCCAGCCAGAGGCAGAGCAGGTCCACGGCGAAGTTCGCGGCGAGCACCGCCAGCGTGATGACCAGGAAGAGCCCCTGCATCAGCGGGTAGTCCTGGTTGCGCACCGCGAGGATGAGCAGGTAGCCGGTGCCCGGATACGAGAAGACGATTTCCGTCAGCAGCGAGCCGCTCAGCACGAAGCCCAGCGCCATGCCGAAGCCCGTGACGTTGGGCAGCAGCGCGTTGCGCGCCGCATAGCGCAGCATCACCTGACGCGGCGGCAGGCCCTTGGCGTGCGCCAGCCGCAGCGTGTCCGTGCCCAGCACCGCCACCATGGTGTTGCGCATGCTCAGCATCCACCCGCCGAGCGTGGCCACGACGATGGACGTCGCCGGCAGCACCGCGTGCCGTCCCACGTCCGCGATGAAGGTGAGCGTCGCCCCGGGCTCCACGTCGTGCGAGTACGCGTGCCGCAGCGGGAACCAGCCCAGCCCGAAGCCGAAGAGGTACAGGGCCAGCATGGCCAGCCAGAAGTAGGGGAAGGCCCCCAGGAAGGCGAGCGCGGGCGCGAGCGCGGAGTCCAGCCAGCCGCCCCGGTTCCACGCGGCCAGCACGCCCAGCATCGTCCCCACCGCGAAGCTGATGATGACCGCGCACCCGGCCAGCCCCAGCGTCCACAAGAGGCCCGTGCCGATGACCTCCGTCACGGGCGAGGGGTAGTACGCGTACGACAGGCCCATGTCGCCGGTCACCAGGTGCTTCAGGTACGTGAAGTACTGCACGTGCCACGGCGCGTCCGTGAAGCCGAACGCCGTCTTCAGCGCGACGAGCGCCTCGGGGGAGATGCGGCCCTCGAAGCGGGCGAACATCGCCGTGGCCGGGTCTCCCGGCGCGAGCCTCGGGATGACGAAGTTCATCGTCAGCGAGGCCCACGCGGCGAGCAGGTAGAAGCCGAGCCTGCGGAGCACGTAGCGCATGGTCAGGGCGCCTCCCTCGGGGCGAGCGCCGTCAGCACCAGCAGGCTGTCGGGCTCGGCGTGGGGCGAAAGCCGGGCGTAGGGATTCGCCTCGGTGGGAAAGCCCGTGAAGCGCTTGGAGTTGGACTCGCCCCAGGACGGGTTCGGGAACAGCGGAATGGCCGGCGCCGTCTCGGAGAAGCGCCGCTGCACCTGCGCCATCAGCGCCTGCTGCTCCTCGCGCGAGTCGGTGACTTCGAAGCGCTCCAAGAGCGCGTCCGTCTCCTTGTCGCCGTAGCGCTGCCAGTTGGCGGGTGCCACCTCGCCCACCGGGCGCACCGTCGCGGAGGACAGCATCCACTTGTAGAAGGTGTACGGCGTGGGCCCGTCCAGCGACCAGGAGATGGCCATCTGGAACTCCCCCTTCTGGAGCCGCGCCTGCCACGCGCTGAACTCGTACGTGCGCAGCTGCGCCTGGAGGCCGAGCTTGCGCAAGTCACGCGCGACGACCTGGCCCGCGCGCACCCAGTCCGACCAGCCGCCCACCACCTCGATGTCCAGCGTCAGCGGGCTGCCGTCCGCCTGGCGTCGCAGCCCGTCGGGCCCCCGGGTGAGCCCCGCCTCGTCCAGGAGCCGCGCGGCCTCCTTCGCGTCGTGGCGCACCCACGCGTCGTCCGCGACGTCCGCGTCCCGCCAGCCCGTGTACGCGTCATTGAGCCCCGTGGCGTCCGCCGGCCGCGTGTAGCCATACATGGCGATTTCGACCAGCCGCTCGCGGTCCAACGCCATGCTCAGCGCCTTGCGCACGCGCACGTCGTTCAGCGGGGGCTGGGTGGTGTTGGGGTAGAGGAAGACGGTGCTGCCGAAGAGCGGGAACCAGCGCGCGTGGTGCTTCGGGTCCTTGGCGACGAAGGTGCGGTCCACCGCGGGGACGAAGTTGCCCGCCCAGTCCACCTCGCCCTCCACCAGCGCCAGGTTCGCCTGGTCATTGGTGGGGAAGGCCAGGAAGCGCAGCGCCCGGACGGCGGGCTTTCCCGGCTGCCAGTAGTACGGATTGCGGCTCAGTTCGTACACCTGGTTGCGGAAGACACTGACTTGCGTGAAGGGCCCGGTGGCCACGGGGCTCGGGTTCGTGAAGGTCACCGGGTCCGCGACGAGCTCCCAGATGTGGCGCGGGACGATGGGCTGCGCGGCCAAATCACCAAGGCCCGGGATGAAGGTGCGCGAGAACTGGAAGGCGACCGTGTGAGGCCCCTCGGCGCGCACATCCGACAGGAAGCGCCACACGCCGCCCGCGTCCAGGGCCGCGTGCTTGCGCAGGAGCTGGAAGGTGTAGGCCACGTCCTCGGCGGTGAAGGCCTTGCCGTCGGACCAGCGCACGCCCTCGCGCAGCGTGAAGCGCAGGGTGCGGCGGTCCTCGGACCACGCGTGCCCCAGGGCCAGCCACGGCTGGTAGTCACCCTTGGACGGCGTGTACAGCTCCAGGCACTCGTAGATGCCCGCGCGCGTGGGCCAACGCGAGCCCGCGCCCGGGAAGAGCGGGTTGAAGTTGCGCACCCACGCGCTCTGCTGCTCCACGGAGACGAACAGCGTTCCGGGCGGACGCGGGCGTGGCTCGTTCGAGCACGCCGCGCACAGGAGCAGGAAGAGGGTGGAGGCGATGAGGCCCGCGGGCCTCATTCCACCCTCGTGTAGGCTCGCACGTAGTCCACCCGCATCTGCTGGGGGAACTGCGTGGTGCCGTCCACCGGACCCACGAAGCCGCCACCCACCGCGACGTTGAGGATGAGGAAGTGCGGATGGTCGAACACCCAGCGGGCGTTGCCCGGCAGGTCCCTGGGCGTCACCTCCATGAAGGCGATGTCGTCCACGAACCAGCGGATGCGGTCCGGGTCCCACTCCACCGCGAAGATGTGGAAGTCCTCGTAGAGCCTGCCGCCGGCGACGACGTGCTCCTGGCCGATGTTCTCTCCGCCGGAGTAGCCCGGACCGTGCAGCGAGCCCCGGACGATGGCGGGCAGTTGGCCCCGGTGCTCCATGATGTCGATTTCACCGCACGTGGGCCAACCCACCTGGTTGAAGTTCGCGCCCAGCATCCAGAACGCCGGCCAGATGCCCTTGCCCGTGGGGAGCTGGATGCGCGCCTCGAAGCGCCCGTACGTCCGCTCGAACTTGCCGCGCGTGGTGTAGCGCGCGGAGGTGTAGTCGTTGCCCTGGTAGCGCTCGCGCCGCGCGGTGATGACCAGCCGGCCCTCGCCGTCCAGCGACGCGTTCTCCGCCCGAGCGGTGTTGTGCTCGTACTGGCCATTGCCCCAGCCGTCTCCTCCGACGTCCGCGCCCCACCGTTCCGCGGAGGGCAGCGCTCCCGCCGGTCCGTCGAACTCGTCCTGCCACACCAGGCGCCAATCCTGACGCTCCGGTTGCTGCGTGGTGGGAGGCGGGTCGGTTCGTCCTGAGCGGGCCGGGTCACAGGCCAGGCTTCCCAGGAGCGCGAACCACGGAAGGAGTCGGCTGGGCGTCATGCGGATTTTCCGACGTGTTGGAGGGGAAACAACGTGCGGTCCCGGAGGGCCGCCTGGAGCACGAGTGTGGCCGCGCCCACCGCGATGGACTTGTCGCCCAGCGCGGAGGTGACGATGCGCGTCTCCGCCATGGACGTGGACAGCGCGCGCTTGCGCACCGACGCCCGCAACGGGTCCAACAAGAGGTCTCCCACCGAGGAGATTTCGCCGCCGAGCACGACGATGGCGGGGTTGAGCAGGTTGAGCAGGCCCGCCACGGCGACGCCCAGGTACTGGCCCAGCCCGTCGATGATCTGCCGCGCCGCCGGGTCTCCCGCGCGCGCGCCTTCGACAATCTCCCGCACCGTGGGCGCCTTGCGGCCCTTGGTGCCCATCAGCTCCCGCGCGCGCTCCACCAGCGCTCCGGAGCCGATGAGGGTGACGAGGCAGCCGCGCAGGCCGCACAGGCACGGCGGGCCCGCCGAGTCGACGGCGATGTGGCCAATCTCTCCGGCCGTGCCTCCGGCGCCGCGGTACACGTCGCCGTGGATGATGTGGCCGGAGCCGATGCCCGTGGCCAGCTTGATGTACGTCAGGTCCTCGCCACCGATGCCCGCGCCCCAGTAGCACTCCGACAGCGCGCCCAGGTTCGCGTCGTTGTCCACGAACACCGGCAAATCGAACGTCGTGCTCAAGGCCTCTCGCACGTCGTAGCCGCGCCACGCGGGCAGGATGAGCGGAGACATCTTCCCGGGCGAGGACGGGTGCACGGGGCTGGGCGCGGCCACGCCCAGGCCCACCACGGAGCGCCGGGGCACGCGCTCGGCGTCCAGGCACTCCTGCACCAATGTCCGCACCGTCTTCAGCGTGCCCTCCGGGTCATTGCGAACCTGCTGCGAGGCCGTGCGGTGGGTGCGCACGCGACCTCTCAAGTCGGTGAGCACCACGGTGACGTGGGTGGCGCCCATCTCCACGCCGATGATGCTGAAGGCGTCGTCGCGGAAGCCGATGAGGGTGGGGCGACGGCCGCCTCGGGAGACGCCGGCGCCAATGCTGCGCACCAGCCCCGAGTGCTCCAGGTCCGCGACGATGGCCGACACGGTGGACGGACTCAGCTCCGTCCTCCGGGCAATCTCCGCCCGGGAAATCTGGCGCTCGCGCCAGATCATGTTGAGCAGCAGGCTGCTGTTCTGCGCCCGCATGCCCGCCGCGTCGACCGTCAGTGCCGCCGTTCCCACTTTCATCGTCCCCTTACGCTCCATTCCGCCGCGCGGAAGGCGCGGTGGGTGTCATCTCCACTGGATGTCGTCGATGTAGAAGACGACCGGGGTCGGCTTGCCCCCCGCTACCCAGCCGAAGCCACCCACCACCTTCCCGTATCGGACGCGGCTGACGTCGATTGTGTACTCCTTTGGCTCCGCCGTGAGCGTCTGGTCTCCGGTATCGAGGCTGAAGCCGTCGACCGCGGAGCTCAGCCCCACCAGGAACTTGACGACCTCGCCGCCGGTGGCACCCCACGCATGGAAGGCCAGGACGGTCGCGCCCGCGGGCACGTCGAAGCCGGGCAGGTCACCCCAGTTGTTCTCGGGGTACTGCCACCACACGCCGCCCCAGCCGTTGCCACCCGCCGTATAGGTGAACTTGTGGCAGTTGCCCTTGCCCGTGCCCGGCCGCGTCGCGGCGCACTCGGCGACGGTGGCGATTCCGCCCGACGAGCCGTCGCCCATGTACCCGCTCGGCGCCCAGTGGGTATCCACGGCCACTGGCAGCGTCACCGGCGGGGGCCCCGCGTCCGGAATGCCCGCGTCCGGGGGCGGCTCGCCCGCGTCCGGCGTCCCCGAGTCGGGTACTCCCGCGTCCGGTACTCCAGAGTCCGGCGTGCCCGAGTCGACAGGCCCCGCATCCGGCGTGCCGGAGTCGGGCTTCGTCCCCGCGTCATCCTGCGCGGCGGGTTGCTTGTCCCCGTCGTCCTCCGGGTCACAGGCTCCGAGCAGACTCATCGCGGCGAGCAACCCCGCCGCGGCACACGTCCAGGCGAAACGCTTGTGTTGCATGGGCTTCCCCTCCCTGCTGGAAAACTTCGTTCGCACTGCGAAGAAACCAGTCGACGCAACGAGCCAGCGCTCGCGTGGTGCGATGCGTCATGAAAGGCGCTGTGCTTCAGAGGAGAGTGAGGTGACTCACGCCGTGCCCATCCGCCAACACCCCCGGGGCCCACCGTCACTCCGCCACGAACGCGTGCTTCATTCGTTCGAGTGCCGAAGAAAGTACCAGCGACGTTGGTTGGAATGCAAGCCGCCGCGTGACAGGCCCTTGACGCCAAACCAGACATGGCGCCGAGGGCGGACCCCTCCCAATGCCTGACGCAACGCGGCGTTGGCGCGGTGAGAGGGATAGGCGCGCGAGCCGGTGAAGGAGGGCTGGAGGCGGGCTGGAAACTTTGTTCGGACGGCGAACTAAGTCGGGAGCGGGGGGGCGCCGGGTCATCCTGGAGGGGCGCTGGACGGGGTGCGGCTCACGTCCGGCTCCGAGCGGAATGACGACGACGGGGGCCACCATATCCTGGGGCCCCCGCCTTGGAAAGTTTCAGCTGGACCTGGCGCAACCGGAATCCGGGCACGGGTCACCTGTTGCTCGTCTTCATGAGCGTGTTGAGTCGACGTTCCGTCCTGCTGGGATTGGGGGCCTGCGCCGCGGGCGTGCAGGCCTGCACCTGCGCGGCCCCGGCCGAGGCTGTCCCGGTAGCGCCCCGCGTCAGAGCGCGGCTCTACACCTGCGAGGGCTGTGAGGCGGTCGCCGAGCGGGGTCCGGAGCGCCTGGCGCCCTTCGTCCAGTTGGCCAGCGGCGCGGAGCCGGGAGAGCGGATGACGCTGACGGGGTGCGTGTTGAGCGCCGAGTCACGCGAGCCCGTCGCGGAGGTCGTCATCTACGCGCATCACACCAACGCGGCCGGGCTGTATGCGAACGGTACGCAGGAGTCTGAGTGGAGTCGTCGCCACGGCCGGTTGCGAGGGTGGGCCAGGACAGGTGGGGACGGCGTCTATGCGTTCGACACCATCAAGCCCGCGCCCTATCCGAACGACACCCTGCCAGCGCACGTGCACCTGTTCATCGGCGAGCCGGGGCGACCTCCGTACTACGTCGATGACGTCGTGTTCGACGGAGAGTTCGGCGTGACGCCGGAGTACCGCGCGCGGCAGGAGTTTCGAGGCGGCAGCGGCATCGTGAAGCTGTCACGCACGGCCGAGGGCGTGTGGCTCGCGAGGCGGGACATCGTCCTGGAGCGGCACCCCTGACGCGAGCGGGCGGAGGCTCAGAACGGTGCCAACTGGAAGGCGTCCATCAGGAGCGGCAGGGGGCGCGCGCTCCACAGCACGGCCCACTGTCGTTCATTCACGCCGCGCATATGGACGTCGCCCACGTACAGCGCGACGGCGGCGCGGGCCTCCAGGTCGATGAGGAGCGCGCCCTCCTCACCCGCCACCGAGAAGGGCCGGTCATCCGTGGCCGTGACGAGCACCTCGCGTCCGTCGTTCTCGCTCACGGAGATGATGCGGCCTTGCCGCAGTCCTCCCCGGTAGGAGTACTTCACCACGGAGCTCCCCACGCGAGGCGCCGCCACCCGGGGCACCCAGGGCACGGGCGGGTACTCGTCCGTGCCGCGCTCCTCCGGGTCCACGGGCGCCGCGATGCAGGCGTCGAGCAGGCCCGGGGGGTTCCACCTCCATGCTCCCGTGGCCACCACCTGTGCGACCCGCGTGTCGGTGGTGACGTGGCGGAGCCAGCGTCCCTCGGCACGGCGGTCCACGACGCCGTCCTCGTCCCGCGAGTCCGGAAGGGGTTGCGGCACCGGGCCTCCCATCGGGAACGTGCCGGGCGCCGGTGGGAGCAGGGGCGGGGGTCCCAGTCGGTGCTCCACGGTGAGCAGCACGGGGGCGCCGGACCCGCGTTGGCGGAACCAGCCCCCGAGGGAGGTTTCATAGGGGCTGCCCTCCTCGCTCAGCGGCTCGCCGGCAATCAGTCGGGGGCCTCTTCTGTCGCCGCGCGTGCTCATGGTCGCGACTTCTACAGCTCGCTCAAGCCCGGGTCGAACAGGTAGCTGAGCTTCACGAGGAACTCGCGCGAGAACACGGGCATGGGCGCGTGGCCGCCGTTATAGGGCTGGGCGATGCGGAAGTTGGTGCCGAGCAGGTTGTAGATGCCCGCGCCCACCTCCAGCCCCTTCGTGCCCACGTTCTCCGCGCGCACGTAGAGGTTGAGCAAGAGCTGCGTGGGCAACTCCTCCACCGCCGCGTTGCCCTCGTCGTCTGGCACGTCCACCGCGAAGCGCCGCCCCACGAGCACCGCCGTGGGATTCACGGACAGCCACGGCTGCACCTTCAGGCTGCCCGACAGCGAGGCCTTGTGCGTGGGCATGCCGGTGAATGTGTTGGAGTGTCCGGGCACCTGGTAGTCCGCCACGTCGTTGCGGCCCGACGGCGCGTAGAACGAGTAGCTGAGCGCCGCGCGGCCCCAGCTCCCCTTGACGTGGTAGTCCAGCTCGACGCCCCGGCTGCCCAGGCGTCCCAGGTTCCGGTACGCCTCCTCGTTCGTCACCGCGTCGTACGAGTAGATGATGGGGTCCGACACGCCCACGTCGAAGGCGTTGGCGCTCAGCGCGTGGCCGTCGCCGAAGCGCAGCGTGCCCTCCAGCTCGTACACGGTGGTGCGCTCGGGCTTCACGTCCGCGCCCAGGCTGATGTTCTCGATGCCCGGGGCGCGGAACGCGCGGCTGAAGAGCGCCTTGGCGCTGAACGGGCCGAAGCCGCGCAGGAGCACCAGCCGGGGGACGAACGAGCTGCCGAAGTCGCTGTGGTTCTCATACCGCGCGCCAGCGACGACGGTGACGAAGGGGTTCTCCGAGAAGGCCTCCACGAAGCCCGCGACGTTGAGGTACGAGACGCTGATGGCGCCGTCCTCGCCGAAGGCCGTCTGGAGGCCCACGTCCGCGGGGCCCTTGAGCTTGCCCTGGTCCGACGCCACGTCCACGCCGCCGGTGAGCTGCAGGAAGTCCAGCGCCGCCCAACGCGCCATCGTCCGGCCGCGCAGCCGCATCACCTGCTTCTCGTAATAGAACTCGGAGGCCTGGTCCGCGTCGCGGAACGGCTCGGAGAGCGTCAGGTTGAAGCGGGGGATGATTTCCACCCGCTCGCTGGGACGGAAGCGGTTGCTCAGCTCCGCGTGGAACGACTCGAAGTCGGAGGACGAGGGCGAGTCCAGCACCTCGTCGAAGGCGACGATGGCCGATGTCGCGAAGCGCTGGTACAGCACGCTCAGCTGGAGGTCCCGGTAGCCCACGCCCGCCTGCACCGTCGTCGGGTTGAGCTTCGTGTTGCCGCCCATGTCCGCGGTGTTGCCGAAGAAGTCCTGGAACTGGGCGTCGCTGCGCTGGCCCTGTCCGAGCGACGCGGAGGCGAAGACGCTCAGGCCCGGCGCGGACTCGAACACCTTGCGGCCCGACAGCGTCAGGCTCCGCCGGCCGTTGACCTTCTCCAACTGCCCGTAGGTGCCGGACACCATCAAGTCGGTGCTGCCCTGCACGCCCCGGGTGATGACGTTGATGACGGCCAGCTCCGCGTTGCCGCCGTAGATGACCGAGCCGGGGCCGCGCACGACTTCGATGCGCTCGATGAGCTCCACGGGCAGCTCGTTGCCCAGCTGCATCGTCGAGTAGAGCTGCTCGTTGAGCTCCTTGCCGTCGACGACGAGCAGCACCTTGCCCTCGTAGCCCCACAGCCCGCGGAACCCCGGACCGACGGCGCCCTGGGTGTCCACGCCGAAGAAGAAGCCCGGCACCTGGAGCAGCAGGTCCATCAAGTCCCGAGCGCCCGAGTTGCGAATCTCCTCCCCCGTCATCGACGTCACCACGGCCGGCGAGTCGCGCAGCTTGGTGATTGCGAACGACGCCACCTGGCTGTGCACGTCGGACTCCTCGTCGAGCGGCACGTCCTGGGCCTCGGCGGGAGTCGGCGCGGGCGGGGCCTCGGAGGCGGGGTCGGACGTCTCCGGCTCCCAC
>NZ_JABXEM010000118.1:0-32250 GCF_013372595.1 Myxococcus sp. AM011 | reverse complement strand
CTCCCTCCCCCTCCACAGGGCCCCGTCCCTCATATGCGCGCGCTGCGGTGATACTTGCCGCTCACCGCTCAGCTTGGAACCTTTGCGAGCCGCTGTCGGAGCCACTCGTAGCTGTTGGTGAAGGCGTCGACCTCTGCATCCGTAAAGCTCTTGGTGTGTGCTTCGATTCGCCGTGCGACGTTGATCGCGTCCAGATTCATCTGGAATCGTCCGCGGTCGTTGTCAAATAGATTCTTGAACGTCTCCCAGTGGGCCGTAATGATGGTGCCCAGGTCCAGGAGGTACAGATCCTCAATGACCTCCCTAGATGTGCGACCGACAAACAAGTCATCGGGACGAGGGCGCTCCGACGTCTTGCGAAGGCCTTCCAGCATCTTCTTAGCAAGCTTGCCTTGATCGAAGCCGCTAGCCACGCCGAGGAAGACCATCACGGCTCGTCGCAGCCCAACCTCAGTATCCACGCGGCGCTCAAACAACTTGGACAACACATCGAGGTCGGGAACGTTGGGCAGCAGAGCAGGTGGCATGTCGCCGCGCGTGAACGGGCCGATCTGCGCCTTGAAACCAGCGCCATGTCGTCGCAAGAAAGACTGGAGGGCTCCAATCCCAAACTGTCCGCTCCCATCGACGAGTCCATACGCTTCGAAGTTTCGCTTAAGCGTCGGGTTTGATTCGCAGTACTCTTGGTAGAAGTTCAGATCGCCATCAGCGAGGACGCGAAGAACTTCATACTCCTCGGGGTACCACCACACGAGCGAGAGCAGGATGTCGCGCATCGGGTTGAAGAGTCGCTGACTGATTTGGTCCTCGCATGCAGTAAACGATGACACGTCCACTATGGCGGGAGCTTGTGGGTTGCGGCGATCGACCCTCGACCACACGACGCTGCATGCCAGCCGGGTCAAGTATGGGTGCCCGCCGTAGCGTGTGTAGAGATAGGAGTAGACGGCCTCGTCGAACTTCAGGCCGCAATAGCGACCAGTAGTGCGGACCAGTTCGCGAGTCCGCTCGTGTGACAATGACGGCAGGAACTTGGTGGTCACGAACTCGAAGATGGGATTTCGTTGCCCCCCGAAGGATTCGGCCTCGGTCACACGCGGGTTCACACCGGACACCATGAAAGAAAATACGCCCTTCGTTTCTTGGTGTACGGCGCGCATGGTCTGCCAGAACGGGAAGAAGTCCGCATCCCAGTGAAGCCCAAGCCGGCCTGATACACCTGCTGTGATGTATTCGATCTCGTCAACCATGAGCACGATGCCATCGAGCTGGCCGATGCTGATGATCGTGCGAATATCCTGGGCGAAGAGTGTGCCTGCAGTGTCTTCCTTGTAGTTACTGTTAAGCACGGCGGTTCGCCGCTTCTTCCGGAAGAGGGCTCCCCTCATGCTCTCAGCGATGTTCTGAAGAGCCACCCACCATCGCGCGGCGTGCATGCCTGGATTTTGTCCATCTATGTACACGCAGAGGATCTTCGAGTCCTCCGCGTCGAGCCGCCTCTCTACGGCAAAAAGCACTGAGGTCTTTCCCGTGCGACGCAATCCAAACAAGCCGAGGTTCTGGTGGCGCCGACTCACCTGGGTCACAATCTCGTTTACGATCTCGTCACGGCCAAAGAAGTACTGATCAGCGTTGATGGGCGAAGAGAACGAGAAGAGGTCGACATCACCGACCCACTCGGCAATCCGAGAGCGCAAGAACAGCGGTCCCCGCGCCTTGTCCAGCAGTTCCGCCGCTAGCATCGGGACCACAACTCGATCAGTCTGCTTGCCGAGCAGCGCTCTCACCGCAGTGTCGTCCCCTTCGTGGATCAGAAGTGCGACGATCTTGTCCACGCGGTGCTTGAGTCCACTGAAATGCACAAGGTTCTCAAGCGTGGTCAGGACGCGGGCGTCGGTGATGTGGTGCCGCGAGTAAATGACAAGGAGTTCTTGGTCGAAACCGAAGCGCTCACGGAAACCCACCTTAGGCTCAGCGATCCAGTACGCGAGTTCCCCCTCAATGCGGCCGTACGTGACATCGAAGCCCTCATCGAGGGCCTGGGCAAGTTGCCGCTCGTAGGGCCGCGACGCAAAGTAGATCTCGTCAGCATCTGCCTTGATGCTCATAGCCACCTCAGGAGGCAAGGACGCAGCAGCATTGCTCGAACTCCGTCGTTAAAGTCCAATGCGATGCGATGGAAGTGTAAGGTGGCATCGGGGCACCGAGATCCCTAGAAATACCCGCCAAAGCGATTAGTCAACCACCACCAGTGTCCAGGGAGTCAACGAATGGCCACATGGTAGCAATCTTAGTGCGCTCCTGAGTCCTCTCCAAGAGAGGATGGGACGCAGGAGAAGGGGAAGACTGACGGAAGCATGCACTTGGGCAAGCGCCCGGATTTACTCGTCGTTTTTGCGAAATGCGTGCGCCGTCACAGATTCGGGGCGCTGGTGGCCACGGATTTAAATCTTGTCTCCCGACCATCGTTGACAGGCTGAAGAGTTCCAGGCATTCCAGCCCATTTTTGTTTGCGGATCCCTCGCCAGTTCCTGAAATCCTATTGCGTACGGACGGGCCTCCGCTGTGACGCACCGGGGTAATGGATCGCAGGCGGGTCACCCAAGCGGTGAGCGTCAAGGTAGATGTTGCGTGAGAGGGTTCAGTCGAAGCGCTTCAACTCCTGCACGGCAGGGGTGAGGTTCGGAGAGGGGCCGAGACGGACGGGGCCTCGTCCTGCGCGCGCTCGACATGGCGTTGCTCGGCCGCCCCGCGCCCGAGCTGCACCACTCGGACCGCGGCAGCCAGTACGCGAGCGAGGACTACCGCCGGCTGCTCAAGGAGCGCGGCATCGCGTGCAGCATGTCGCGCAAGGGCAACTGCTGGGACAACGCGGTGGCCGAGAGCTTCTTCTCCACGCTGAAGCTGGAGCTCGTCTACGTCACCCACTTCAAGACACGTGAGGAAGCAAAGCGAGCGTTGTTCGAGTACATGGAGGTGTTCTACAACCGGAAGCGGCGTCATTCCTCCCTGGGCTACATCAGCCCAGTCGAGTTCGAGCGAGTGTCCACAACGAAGAGGCTGGCAGCGTAACCAACCTGTCTACGGAACCGGGCCACGCCCAGGGCGTGGTGGGCATCTGGTGGGGCCTGTGCGCGGGGCTCATCGCGGTGGCATTCGCGCTGCTCTGGCGCTTCCACCGCGTGAGCGCCGGCACGCTGAGCCCGCTCGAGGCCTGAGCGGGCTCCAAGGCCCGGTGCCTACCAGGGCAGGGACTGCTGAATCATCTCCCGCCGCACGGGCCAGTCGTGATTGCCGCCCTGCCAGATGGCGAGCTAGGGGGCCAGGTACTTCATCCACAGCAGGCTGGAGAGGTGCTCGCTATGCGCCGCTGAAATCAATCTGCAGGACGGGTGTGTCCGCTTCGATGTCGCGCCGGAACCGCCCCCACCGGTCGAGCGTGCTCTCGTCGAGCACGGCCGGGTCGCGATACTGGTGGAACAGCGCGTAGTTCATCGAGCGCTGGAGCGCGAGCAGGTCCGGCACGGCCGCGAGCCACTCGCGATCCATCCGTCGGAGCTCCCGATACCCTTCGAGGAACGGCCCCAGGAACGCAGCGACCGCTTCGTCGCGCGCCTCTCGCGCCTCGCCTCGCGCGATGTAGAAGAGGAGGACCGCGATGTCCTTGACGAACCACGCGTACTCGCAGTTGTCGAAGTCGAACGCGGTGATCTTCCCTTCGGCGAAGCAGAAGTTGTGCATGTGGAGATCGGCGTGGATCAGCCCGTAGCTCTCCGGAGTTCGCGGGAGCCGGTTCAATCGCGCGATGATCGCCGCGGTGCGCTCGCGAACGAGCTTCTCCTCGGGGGGCGAGAACCGGTCGATGTCGACCACGTCGTACTCATGCCATTCCTGGCGCTTGAGCCTGGGGCTCGAAGGCGCGTAGGTCTGGGCGCGGTTGTGGAGCCGCGCGAACAGCCGGCCCATGTCGCGGAACAGGGGGGGCTTCCAGTAGCGCTCCTTGAGCGGAGGCGCGTCGTCGAAGACGATGCCCGGCGCGCGCTCGAACGCGGTGGCGACGAAGTAGCTGCCGGGCTCGCGGTCTTCGATCCGCTCCACGAACTGCCCCGAATCGGAGAGGATCGGCGAGGCGATGGGAATGCGCGCGGCGGCCAGATAGCGAACGAACTCGACCTCCCCCAGCGTGTAGTCAATCGTTCGCCGCGTGCTGTGCGAGATGCGCAAGATAAGGCTTTCGCCGTCGTCGTTCTGCGCCTCGTAGACGAAGTTCTCGAAGGCCTGGAGCTCGGTGAGCTGCTCGGGGGACAGGCCATACCGGCGCGCGGCCTCATCGCGAATCGGTTCGTGGAAGCGGCGGACAAGCTCTGGATGCATCGAACCCTCTAGTCCTTCAACGTGAGGCTGCGCCCACCGTAGCCCAGCACGGTCGAGGCAGAGTCGCTGGTGACCGAGACGCCCAGGCCGCGCGCGAGGGTCTCCGCCAACGGGGGGCCATTGCGCGGCCTCGTGAACACAGCCAGGTCCATGCCGGTCAGGGGGGAATCCGGGCGACGGAGCCGCTGGTTCAGCATCGCTTGCTCGCGCTCGACGACGCGCAGGCACCGGCGCTCGAGGGCGAACGCGCTGGCAGCGACGCCAGCGAGCTCGCCGCGGAGGGGCTCCGCCACGACCGCGTCTGCCGGCAGCCCGTGCGCGAAGAGCTCGGCCAGTCGCCGCTGGCTCGCGTCCTGCTCGGCGGGATCCAGCTTCGCCACCTCGTCCAGCGAGGTGCCCTGTGGCGTGCCGGGGAACGCCTCGCCGATGCGCGCGAACAACCAGCGGCTGAGCTTGATCTCGCGCTGGTAGGTCTCCGCGAGTGGGAAATCGTCCCGGAGCAACGGGTAGCGCGCGACATCGATCGGCGCCTCCACGAACTCTTGCAGCGCGGTGCGCGGGAGGTGTCCGGCGAACGCCGCACGGAGCCGTTCGTGGAGCAGCCCCTGCGTCGCTCCGAGGAAGCGGACCACCGCTTCGACGCGCTGCCCGAGCAGGCCGTAATCGATCGCGGCGTCGAGATCGCCGAGGCGCGCCGCGATGTCGGGCTGGGCCTCAATCGGTGCCGGGGCCACGCCGGTCAACACCTGCATATATTCGTTGATCAGCGCCGGCGGCCCGGCGCACACGCCGTGCGGACCATTGAAGACCGCGTGACGCTCGGCATAGTCCACGATCGTTTGCACGGTGACGGGCTGCTCGGGGGCGTCTCGCACCAGGTCGTTGGTGACCAGGCGAACTCCGTCGATCAGCCGGAACATGGCCGCGAGCCCGCTGTCGAGCTCTCCGTTCGGCACCGGATGGGTGCCCCGCACCATCACGTACCCGACCGACGCGAGCGTGCAGACGACCATCATGTGGAGCTCGCCCGCGGTGAGCACGCCCGGGGTCCGGGGCGGCATGCGCGCGAAGAAGGCCTTGCGGAACTGCTCGGTCAGCGAGAGCAGGTCCGGCCACTGACGCGCCATGCCCTTCATCGCGGTCACGTTCATCGGGAGTTCGTTCTGGTACCGGCTCCCCGCGTAGTGGCACTGCTTGCGCACGGTGGGGAGGTCGAGGAACAAGGTGCGCGGTCCGACGTTGTTCTCGCCCACTTGCCGGCCGTCACCGTCGAGCGCCGGATGCGCCACGCGGTAGACCGGAACGACGACCTCGAGGTTCGACAGCTCCAACGCCCGTCCGTACGCCTGTTCGGTCAGCACGGGGCAACGATTGTCGTGGGCGCTGAACGTGAGCGGCTCACGCCCGGCTGGCACCTCACCCAACCGCTCAGGGTAGGACACCGTGGTGCGGCCCGTGGGCGCATCCGAGACCCGCCGCAGCACCCGCTGTTCAATCAAGGCTTCGAGCAGGTCCCGGATCTTGTCCCAGGAATGGGGCGCGCCGTCCGACCACGCCATGGCGTCGGAGGCTTGAAATTGCTCGACCTGGATCAGCTTCTCGCCCAAGGGCGCGATGTCCGGCTCGTCGAAGATGAGCTCCACCTCGCCATAGAAGAGGTGCAGGACCTGCTGGCCATTCCCCGCGTCGATCCGGTCGTGCGTGAGCCGCTTTCGATTGGGAATGTAGAGCATCTCATCCGCTTGCAGCTGTGCCATGGCTTTTCACTCCCGATTGAGTGTGACGTCGCGCGACCAGGTGCCGCCGAGCGAACGATAGACCGCGACGCGATGGTTGAGCAGCACCCGTTGCGCTTGCAGACTCGCGCGCTCGAGCCCGACCAGATTCGTCAGGGCGGAGAGCACCGTCAGATAGTCCGAGAGCCCCTGCTCGAAGAGCCGCCTCGCCTCGTCCAGGAGCCGCTGCCCGAGCTGGACCTGCGCGCGCAGGGCGCGCAGGTTCGTCGCCCCGGTCTCCTCCTGGACCACGGCATCCTGCACCCGTCCGATCGCGGTGTTCAGTGCGAGCTGGTATTGGACGTGGCGACGGTGGAGCTGGATCGGCAGGCGCATGTGCTCGGTGAATCGCCTTCCATCGAAAAAGGCCCAGGTCAGGTTCACGCCGACGACGGACTGGTGGAGGACCGGCTCCGAGGGGCCGACCTTCGCGGCGCCCACGCTGCCCACCAGTTCGATTGTCGGAAGCCAGCTCGCCCGGTTCGCGTTGATGCGGTGCTCGACCTCGGCGACGCGCAGCTCCTGGAGCCGCATCTCCGGCGTGTTCGCGTTCAGGTCTCCTGGCGTTCCGAGTCTGGGCGGAGGCGGGAGATCGGGGAGCTGTCGCTCGAGGGGGACGATGTCGTCCGCGGGATTGGGGACCCGGCCCAGCAGCGCCTTCAGCTCCGAATTCAAGAGCGCGCTCCGGGCGGAGATCAGCGGCACCTGCGCTTCGAGGTTCAGCAGCAACTGCTCCTGCTGCAGCACCGCGAGCCGGGGCGTGAGGTGCTGCTCGAACCGCGCTTGAATCAGCCGCAGCAGCTCCTTGTTGTAGTCGATCTGCCGCAGCGTGAGGTCCCGGAGCGCGCGGGCCTCGAGGATGTCGAACCAGACCTGGGTGATCCGCTGCGCGAGGTCCTGGACGCGGGCCTCGGTGAGCTGCCGCTGCTGCTCGGCGAAGTTCATTCCCGCGCTCCGCTGCGCGGCGAGGTTTCCGAACAGGTCGACCTGGTAGGTCACGCCGACATCGGCGGTGGCGATGCTGTACCTGGCCTGGGTTGCCGGCGCGGGCGGAACGATGGCGACCACATGACTCAGCCCCGCCGGGTTGAGGATGCCGACCTGGAGCGGGTACCACCAACCTTGCGGCACGTTGGGGTCGAGCTGGTTCTCGTAGATCAGATCCCGCACGTCGTGCAGGACCAGGCTGTTGGCGAAGCACTCCTGGATGGCCGTGTCGAGCGCCGGATCGGCGAACGCCGACCACCAGACCTCGTCCTGGGTGACGTGCTCGGCGGGCCGCGAGGGTGCGCCCTCCTCCTTCGGCGGCCGAGGGCTTGGAGCCTCACCCTCGGGTGCGCTGGACGGTGGAGGCGGCTCGGTGCTCGGCTCGACGGAGGTCGAGTAGCTGCCTGGCGCCTGAGGCGGTGTGACGACGACGGGACGGACCAGCCCACAACCGGAGCAGGTCGTCGCGAGGAGTGCGAGCGTGAGTCGAAGGCTCATGGGTGGCTGACGACCACGAGGGCTTTCGCGTGGTTGAGGACGCAGCGCTGCGCGACCCGCATGGTCTCGGGATCGAGGGAGGCGAAGCTCTCGTCGAGGATGACCAGCTCGACCCCCTGCAACAGCGTGCGTGCGATGTAGAGCCGGCTCTTCTCGCCGTGCGAGAGTTGCCAGCCGGTCTCGCCGATCATCTCCTCGAGGCCGGCGGGCATCTTGGCGACCAGTTCGTCCAGCCCGAGCTCCTTGCACAGCGCGGCGGCCTTGGTCCGCAGCTCGGGCGAGGTCGGCCACTCGCGCCCGAGCAGGAGGTTGTACGCGAAGCTGCCGGACAGGACGTGGTTCTCGTGGAACTGAGGCGCGGCGGTGATGCGCTTGCGCCAGCCCGAGGAGCCGAACGTCGCGCGGTCCAACGCGTGCAGCAGCATCACCCCGCCCTGCGGCCTCCTCATGCCCGTGAGCAGCGACACCAGCGTCGACTTGCCACCGCCCGATGGGCCCTCCAGCAGGATGCGGTCGCCCTGCGCTATCTGGAACGAGCAGTTCTCGAGCACCGGCCGGGTGCGCGCGTCGTGCCGGAAGGTCACGCCCCGCGCCTCGATGAGGCTTCCGCCGTCGGCGTCGGTGGGCTTGCCTCCCTCCATTTCGAGAGGGACTTTCGATTCGAGCTCGGGGCGGCCCACCGCGAGCAACAAGTCGCGGATCTGTTCGAACGACACCGCCGCCTGGGAGACCTGCTGGAAGTAGACTGAGACCTCGTCGAAGGCGCGCAGCGCGAGCAAGATGCCGCCCACGGCCACCGCCAGCGCGCTGGCATTGGCCGTACCGGTGCTGAAACCCGGCAGCAAGGTCAGCAGGCCGAGCACCAACCAGCCGTCGCGCAGGAGCGCGGTCAGCTGCATGGTCCGGCGATCCATCTCCTTCGAGATCTCGGAGTAGGAGCTCAAGCGGAGGTCTTCGCCATCATGCCAGCGCTCGAGTGGAAGCTGCGCCAGCCGCGTTCGATGGCCGAGCATGCGCTCGAGCAGGTCGTGGGTGATTTCGACGCGCGCGCTCGACCACTCCCGCTGGACGCCATAGTGGCGGCGCGCGAGGACGAACGCGACCACGACCCACAGGACGAGCGCCATCGCCTGGGGCCACCCTCCCGCCCCGAGCACGAGGATGACGCCCGCCATGATCAAGTCGACGAGCGACAACACCGCGAGCAGGGCGCCGCCGACCGCGAGCTGCTCGACGACCTCGGCCTCGGCGACGCGGCCGAAATGGCGGCCGATGCCGTCGAGCCGCACCTCGTCGGGGGTCAGCTTGAGGGTTCCCGCGAGGAGCTGCTGCTTCAGCAGCGTTCCGAGCCGGATCGAGAACACGCCCTGCCACCACACCTCGAGCATGCGCAGCGGAATCGCGCACGCGATGACGGCGATCCACCCCAGGAACCAGCCGGTCTCGAGGTGGGCCTGGAGCGCGGCGCGACCGAGCAACCAGAACGAGCCCGCCAGCACCAGCGAGAGGAGCGTGTGGCTCACGAGGATGCCGACGGCGAGCGAGGGGATGTCGCCGAGCAGCGTCCGCCGGCTCGCGGTGCGCCTGGGGCGCATGATCCAGCCGGTGCGCAGCTGCGCCTGGCCGAGCCGCTGCAGCAGCATCCGTGAGCGGGCGCGCTCGCGCGCACGGGGCGACATCTCCACGCCGCCGAGCAGTTGGTCCACCTCGGCGACGGTGGCTTCCTGCTCTTCGCGCAGGAGCGCGAGCGCGCTCTTCGTCGGGAGCGAAACCACCGTGGCATCGCGCGCGAGCAGGCGCAGCTTCCCGCGCCGCGTGCCCAGCAGCACCAGATAGGACGGGACGCCGTCTCGCCGGACCTGGAGGATGCAGGGCGCGGCGCGTTCGAGGACGTGGGGCAGCTCGTGGTAGAGCGGCGTGATCGGCTCGAGCTCCACGCCGAGTCGATCTCCGAGCGCGAACATCCAGACCCGGCTCGGCTCGACGGCCGCCGCGGGCGGAGCGATCTCACCCGCGGCCCTGCCATAGCCCTGCCTCTGCGCCAGTTGCTCCAGCGCATCGGGCAGTCGCTCGACCGGCCACAACAGGTCGGAGTGCGAGCGCATCATCCCACCAGCTCCAGCTCGCCCGCAGTGGGCTTCGCGACCGGCGTCTCCACCGGCTTCGGCGCCGGCCTCTCCACCAGTTGGCCGTCCGAAAGCCACCAATGGCGCCAGTGCCCGCCGCCCCAGAGCAGCGTGCGATTCTCCTGGTCGGCGCGAAGGAGCACGGAGTACCGCGACTCCTTGTTCGCGAGCAGCTCCTTCGGCGGCCCGTTCTCGAGGATCCGACCGTTCTCGACGACGAGCACGCGATCGAACTCCTGGGTGTGCTCGACGTCGTGGGTGACACAGAGGAGCGTGATGTCTGCCCAGAGCCGCCGGGACTCGGCGAGGAGCCGCGCGCGCCGGTCGCGATCAAGACCGCGAAAGGGCTCGTCGAGGATGGCCAGGCGCACGCCGGAGCGGAGCATCGCGCGCGCCAGGCGCACGCGCTGACCCTGGCCGCCGGAGACAAGCCCTCCGCCTTCGCCCAACGACGTCTGCAGCCCGTCTGGAAGCGCCTCGAGGATGTCGAGCATCTCGGCGCCCTTGAGCGCCCCAGACAGTGCCCAGCCGTGCGCGCCATCGTTGCCATACCGGATGTTGTCGATGAGGCTCTGGTTCCAGAGACTGATCGCCGGGTCCACCCAGGCCGTGGTGCGCCGCAGCCGCTCGACAGCGGCCTGGTCGAGCACCTGCCCGTCGACCTTGATCTCACCGCGCGCCGGCCGGAGCCAGCCGAGCAGAAGGCCGACCAGCGTCGACTTGCCTGCGCCGGAGACACCGACCACGGCCACGTGCTCGCCGGGGGCGATCTTCAAGGAGACCTTGTCGAGGATGGTGTGACCGCCGCCCTTCACGCGGACCTTCTCCATCACGATCGAAACGCCGCTCGCGGCGCCCGCGGGCGCGACAGGCGCCTGCACCGGCGACTCGGTCCGTGCCGTCGGCTCCTTGATGTCGCCGATGATGTCGAGGAGCCGGCGAACCCGGTTCATCGCATTCGGGAACGCGCGGCTCAGCACCATCAGCCGCTGGCCGAGGATGGGGTAGCGAAGCGCCCAATAGACGACCAACAACACCAGCGAAGCCCGCTCGGTGCCGGCGAGGTACGAGTAGACGAGCAGCATGACGAGGCCGTAGCTCACCAGCATCAGCCCGCCTTCGAACCCGACCGACAGCGTCTGGACCCAATAGCGGGCCTTGGTCCAGCTGACGAGCAAGGTCTCCTGCGCGCGGCGCAGCGACCGCTCGGCGCCGTGGATGCGGATCGGCGTGAGCCCGACGAGCGCGTTCAGGGTGAAGCCGCTGAGCGCGCCTGAGTGCATCTGCACGCGCAGGTCGGGCTCGAAGAGCAGCTTCTGCGCGACCAGGGGCACGAGCAGCGTGACCGCCGCGAGCCCGAGCACGATGTGCCATGCGTACGGTGCGGCCCAGATGAGCGCGGCGGTGATGCTCGCGACCTCGAGCGACAGGATGGCGGCCTGCGCGAGCAACTGCGGCAGCGACCGCATCGCCTGGATGTTGTGCGTGCGAGACGCCATGTCGGAGGCGAGCCGGCTCTGGAAATAGCGGTCCTCCATCTCGGGGAGCTTCTCGAAATAGGCCTTCCGCAGCCGCACCTCGAGCCGGCGGCCGATGCCGAGCAGTCCCAAGGAAATGGGGATCTGGATGAGCATGAAGCAGAGCGCGACGCCCGCGAGAACGGCCATGCCCGTCGCACGCTGCGCGAACGTGCCGAGGTCGCGCCCCAGGTCGAGCACGCCACGGAGCATCAACGCTTGCAGGATCCGCCCGAAGGTGGCGAACACCAGTCCCACCGCGATCAGGCCCGGAACGACCCACGAATCCTCGCCTCGCAGGCGGAGCAGCATTCGCGCCGGGCTCACCTGTCTGGCGACGAGCTCCGTCGCCAGGTCGCTGGCGAGCACGGCTCTCGGCGCGTCTTCACCTGTGCGCGAAGCCTCTTCGCGCCAACCGCGAATCCGCATCAGCACCGCGCCGGTCATCGACAGCTCGCCGTCCACCTCGGGGTTGGGGCGAACGGACCAATAGGCAGCGGGAATGGGCACTTCGCCGGAAGCGTCCTTCGCGATCATGGATTGCAGCAGACCCGCCGCAGTCGCTCCTCGCCGGACGGCGCCCGCGCCGATCATCGCTTCGGACGCCCGGCACGCGGCGTCGAGCCTGGCGATGGACAGATACCCGGTGTCCTCGAGCGCCCGGGCCACCAGCGCCCGCGCCTGCGTGGCACCCAGGTTCAGCAGGCGGCGCTCGAACGTCGCGACCGCCTCCTCGGACCCGGCCCATTCGCGCCAGCCGGTCGCCGGAACGGACGTGGTGTGCTGGTACAGGTGGCCCAGCAGCGTCGAAATCCGGGTCCAGTGACGGCCCGCCGCCGGGTCCATGACCTGGACGAATGGGCCGATGCGCTTCCACAGCACCACGAAGTGCGGCCGTCCTCCCGCGCTGAGCGTGACGATGATGGCGGGGAGGGCCTTGGCTTCAGGGACCACCACGTGATCGAGCGGAAGCATCACCTGCTCGGAGTCGAGCCCGAGCTGGTTGGCGACTTCATCCAAGGTGACGATCGAGGTGCCGTCGACGTCCGTCTGACACACTTCGCGAAGGACGCGATAGTTGAGTTCGACGCCCATTCCCGCGAACAGGCTCTTGAGCGAAGCGGGACCGCAGTCCGTCGCCGAGATCTGGATGACCTCGGGAATGATCGAGCGCCGGACCCTGGGAGGAGTCATGGTCAGCGGGCCTCGGCTTCGGGCTGAAACACGCTCGTGGGCGGCTCTTCAGGCTGCGGGTTCCATTCGCCGAGCGACCGCATCAGCAGCGCGACAGGCGATGCCCGCGCGACCTCGACCTCCACCACCAGGGTCATGCCGTGACGGAGCTGGATGCGTGGGTCGTCCGGCGGTGCGAACTTGAGCTCGACGCGCACCGTACCGGGGATGGCCTCGGGCGTGGCCGTCTGGCCGGGCTCGGTCCCGACGGCCGTCACCCTGGCGGGGACCGTCCCGTAGATGGTGTTCGGGTAGCCGTCGAGCTTGAGGCGCGCCGTCTGGCCGGGCTGGATCAATCCGACGACCTCCTTCGGGAAACGGGCGCGCACCCGCACCTCGGCATTGCTCGCGACGATGGTGCCGACCCGTTGCCCATCGGCGATGAACGCTCCCGAGCCGAGCTCCGCCACGTCGACCAGGTGGCCCGTGGCCGGCGCCCGATACAGCTTCCGCTCGATCTGGTACTCGAGGCGGTCGATGGCGCCCCGGAGCTCCCGGATCCGCCCCTCGGCGCCCAGCTCCTCGCGCTCGAGTCCGAGCAGCTGCGCGGCGAAGGCTTGACGGCGCACGTTCTGCTCGCGCCGCAGTCGGGTGAGCGCCAGGCCCTGCGCCGTCTGCGCGAAGCTGAGCGCGTCAACATCGGTCGTGCGCTCGAGCTTCTCCATCTCCGAGACCGCGCCAGTCGGGCTCTTGAGGGCCAGCTGCTCGCGTTCCACCGCGAGCCGATGCCTGGGCACGAGCTCCTGCTCCCTCCCCAGCGCCTCCTTGACCGCGACCTCGTCCACCCCTGCCGTCAAAGCCGCCTCTTCGCGCTTGTTGGTGATCTGCTGGCGGATGATAGCGAGTTCCTTCTCGGTCGCGGCGAGCGTCGCCTTGCTCCGCTCGAGCTCGAGGCGCTCGGCCCGTGCGTCGAACTCGATGAGGAGGTCGCCTTCCTTGACCTGCTGGTCGAGCTTGAGATGCGAGAGCACGACCCTGCCCGCGCTGGGCGGCTCGATGCGATGGACGGCGTTGTGTGGCTCGATCCGGGCCTGTGAGCTGGCCTTGACGAGCGGGACCTTGGCGAACAGCGACCAGACGATGAGCCCGCCGACGCACAACACCATCAGAGCGACGAACACGAGGCGCGTGTCCGACTCGTAGTTCAGGGAACGAAGGGTCCGCTCGAAGGGATATGCCATGGTCCGCGAACCAAAGTCGCCTTAATGGCCGCGCCGTGTCAACACCTCGGCCACTGCTTTGTGATTCACGCTCCCCTTGGCTGAATACGTGCACATCGATGCGACGCGGGACTTCGCCCGCATCGCCGCAATGCGCCACATATTGTACTTGGGTTCGATTTGACATCCAGCTTCGATTACACTTAGCGTTCAATTTGAAAGGAGGCACGACATGAAGATCAAGCTCCACGTTCGCGGCGGTCCGAAGGCGCGTTCGTAGTCAGTCGTTTTGACGCCTGCTGTCGAAGCTGGGCGTCCCTCGTTTTCGATCACAAGAGGGGGGTTGATGGGGATCTTCCATCAGCCCCTCCTCTCGTTTGTGGCAACGTCTTGACCTCACAGGTCCTCGTGCCTGCCAGGTTGCTCCAGAACCTCTCAGGCGCTTGAACCGAATATTCCAGGGCGCTCCTGGGTGGCTGTTGAGCCAGTCTCGTGGCTTCCCAAAGTTGCGCGGCACCTCAATCCCAACGCCGCAAGTCGGGCGGGTTCGCCCGGCATTTTGTCCCTGCTCGGCCGTGTGCCGCGCCAGCATTGATGAGCAACTCGGCCTGCTTGAGATGACTTGGCACCATCACCTTCCGACCTGCTGAGTCAGCCACCCTCCCGTCAGAGCAACGAACACGAGGCGCGTGTCCGACTCGTGGTTCAGGGGACGAAGGGTCCGCGCGAAGGGACATGCCATGGTCCGCGAACCAAAGTCGCCTTGATGGCCGCGCCGGGTCAACACCTCGGCCACTGCCTTGTGATTCACGCGCCCCTTGGCTGAATACGTGCACATCGATGCGACACGAGACTTCGCCCGCATCGCCGCAATGCGCCACATTTTGTTCCTTGGTTCGATTTGACATCCAGCTTCGATTACACTTAGCGTTCAATTTGAAAGGAGGCACGACATGAAGATCAAGCTCCACGTTCGCGGCGGCCCGAAGGCTCGTTAGTAGTCAGCCGTGTTGACGCCAGCTGTCGAGGCTGGTCGTCCCTCGTTTCCGATGACCAGAGGGGGGTTGATGGGGATCTTCCATCAGCCCCTCCTCTCATTTCTGGCACTGTCTTGACCTCGCAGGTCCTCGTTCCTGCCAGGTTGCTCCAGAACCTCTCAGGTGCTTGAGCCGAATATTCCAGGGGGTGGTGCCTCAACCCCAACCTTGCAAGTCGGGCAGGTTCGCCCGCCATTTTGTCCCTGCTCGGCCGTGTGTCGCGCCAGCATTGATGAGCAAATCGGCTTGCTTGAGATGACTTAGCACCATCATCCTCCGACCTGCTGAGTCAGCCACCCTCGCCAGTCATCACGGCTTCAATGTTTCAATGGCAGCAGCTCGCATCCATCCAGGGGCTGCACGTCACCTTCACCGACGCCAACAAGGACGGCCTCGCCGACGCGCTACTCTACAGCCCGGGCAGCGGCACCTCGACGCTGTACGCCAACACCGGCGACGGGTGGGTCGCCCAGCCGGTGGGCGCCTTCGCGTCCCTGGGGATGGGCGTCTCGGCGCCGCTGGCCGCGGACGGCAGCGGCAGCGGCAGCGGCAGCGGCGAGCTGTACCGCCTGGTGACGGGCAAGGCGCGTACGGTGGCGCTCGACGCCGCGCCCACCGGACCGCTGCGGGAGGCGGACGACGTGCGGGGCAGGCGGCTGCGGCTCGGCTCCGCGCGCGGGCCGGCCACCCCCGGCGGCCGATCCGCGGCAGACGGTGCTGGACACCTTCCGGGTGCGCTCGGCCGGCGATGACGAGGTCGCCTACACCGACGGCTACGCCTCGCCCCGGGGCGCATCCCACCGGGCGCTACCTGCTCGGTTATCAGCCCACCGTGTTGGGCACGTTCCCGGCGGCGCAAGCGGATGCAAAGGGGGCACCTCCCGCGAAAGCCGCGATGGACGCAGCGGCGGGAAGAAGGCCTCCATGGACGAGCTCGTCCCGAAGGACCACGGCGAGGAGCTTGCAATCTTCCGCAGCCAGGTCATCGGCCCGGTGGTGCACCGCCAGTTGACGCGCGGAGAGGCGCGGGGCGCACGGAGGGAGCTGGCGCGGCAGAAGTTCCGCCCGCTCGCAACCGAGCGCACGCGGCACTTCAGCGTGCCGACGCTGGTACTACCGCTTGCGCAAGCACGGCCTCGCCTCCCCGCGGCCGCATCGCGGCGTCCCTCGTCCGCGAGGAGAGAGGCGCGGTGCGCCCCCGTTGACACGAGGACTACCGAACCGAGGCGGCAATGGCCTGGGGCTCCTCCTCCGGCGGCGCGGCGGCGGTGGCGGGAAGCGCCGTGGTCCCCTCGTATTGCACCGACTTGGGATAGGGAAGTTCCAGGCCGTTGGCGTTGAAGGCGTCGAACAGCAGCCGATTGAGCAGCCGCTTCACGTCGAAGTGCGTCCCTGGCTGGACCTTGGCTTCAATGCGAATGGTCATCCAGCTCTCGTCCATGCTCTCGATACCCAGCAGCTTGGGCATCTCGGACACCTTGCCCGCCGACAGCAAGGGCACCTGCTCGCAGACCTGGCCAATCACATCCAGCACCTTCTTCAGGTCGCACTCATAGGCCACGGCCATGTCCACGACCGCCAGCGTCCAGCCGCGACTGTAATTGATGACATTCTTGACTTCACCATTGCGGAGGATGTGAAGGCGCCCGAAGCGGTCTCGAATGCGGGTGATGCGAGGCGTTATCTCCTCCACCACGCCCTCGGTATCGTTGATGCGGATGTAGTCGCCGTTCAGAATCTGGTCCTCGAAGAGCAGGAAGATGCCGTTGACCATGTCCGTGACGATGGCCTGTGAGCCCAGACCCACGGTGAGGCCGACGATGCCGGCGCCAGCGAGGATGGGGGTGGGGTCCACACCCAGGTCGCTGAGCACCATCATCCCCACCAGGAAGTAGACCAGGTACGTGGAGGCTCTCTGGATGAGGGCAACGAAGGTGTTGCGCCGCCGGGCCTTGTCATCCAGGTCGAGACCGTCCACCTTGAAGGCCCGGGCGATGAGCAGCCGGACGAACTCCACGGCGACGCTGGCGGCGAAGAACAGGGCGATGACGCGGATGAGCACCGGCCCGTACGGAGCAAAGGGCTCCAGGCCCTGGAACCGACGGATGATGAGGGTCGCCACCGAGATGTAGACGATGGCCTCGAGGCTCCGCTGCCCCACCGGCAGCAGCCGGCTGAGGGCCATGAAGTACTCCTCGTACTTCGTGGCCGTGCTCTTCGCCCGCCAGGACTCGACCAGCCGACCCGACATCAGGTGCAGCAAGGACACCGCCAGGCGCCCACCGCTGATGCACAGCAACACGAAGACGGTGGTGCCAACGAGCCAGTCGAACGCGGCCGGGGGTTGCAGCGAGGTGACCGCCACGCCCACCGCGAAGTAGGCCAGCACCAGTTTGATGAAGCCGGGTCCCTGCTCCATCGCCTTCTGGGCATGTGCCCTGTGCTCCGGGCGCAGTTGCCACTCGTTCACCTTGCGCTCGAGCCGCATCAGGAGCTGGCGTGCCGTCCGATCCAACACCAGGAAGGCCGTCAGCAAGAGCACCAGCAGCCCCGCTCCGCGCCCCAGGGCCGACAGCCCCTCCACCGTCACCCCCGCCAGCAAGGCATTGAAGGGGGGCTCCAGGTCCTTCTTCGCCCACAGGGAGAAGCCCAGCACGGCGATGCCGACGATGACCACCACGAAGGACAGGAGGGCGGCGCTCAGCCGGGCGCGCTTGCGAAGCGCATCCGCCATTGGCTCCAGCGCCTTCACACCCATCAGCCGGATGCCCTGGTACAGCAGCGCACTGGAGGCCACGAGCACGGCCCAGAGGACGAGCAGCAACAATGTCACGCTCAATCCGACGAGCCATGCGTTGTTCAACTCGACCGTATCCGCAAGTCGGAAGATTTCCATGCGCCGGGGCATAGCACACCAGCGAACACATCGCGCCCCGCCCCCGAGGATGAACAGCGGCTCCAACTTCTCGCCAATCAGGAAAGGTCGCGAGCTGTTCGCCGTGGTTCCCATCCAGTGCGGGCAAGGCAAACGTGGAGCCTGAGACAACGGCTGGGAGGGAGCCGATGAAGGACTAGCCGCCGCGAAGGGACTGGACTGAGTTGCTCGCGAGGACGTTCGAGCTCGACGTGTTCGCTCGCGCCAGGTGTGGAGTCAGACTGGCACCTGGGGCTGGTTTGCCCCACGACACCTGATGGGGTGCGCGCTCCATCTCCAGGGTGAAAACGGACCGCTGTCCTGACTGCTCCGGACTGCGATCACACCACGGACTTACGCCACGCGCGAGACACATGTTCCTGTCCGTCTTGGGCGAAGCGCCGCACCAGTTCGTCCCGACCGCGCGTTCCGTGTTCGAGCAGATATGCGAGCTCCGCGGGCATCAGCACCTTGACGGTGACCAGCCGGACCTCTCCGGCCGGCATGGTGAAGCGGCCTGGCAACGTGCTCGACTCCATGCCTAGCAACACCCCCACCCTGCCCTCCTTCGTCAGCAGAGGCTCGGGCATTCCCTGGCCTGAGACTTCCATGGATAGGAAGCCTGCCTTCACCTTCTCACGCACGCTTTCGTGTTCCGCGATTTCGTCCCCCACCCGCTCCAGCAATGACAGGAGCCAGCTCTTCTCGACGTGCGCCTGGGGCTCGTTCGTCTCCAAGGCCAGTTCCAGGCCGAAGCCCACGGACGGCTCGGGATCCACTCCGTCCACGACGAAGAAGTCCGAGAGCCCGTGCGTCACCAGCAGGGTTCGCCCATTCTCGCGGTGGATGACACGCCACATCTGACGCCGGGCCGGCCAGTTTCCTCCGACGACAATGGGAATGATGACCTCATCATCCAATTTTCCCAGGGTGCGCCAGAAGACGCCGCGGGCAGCGTCTGCCTGGTCCGCCAGAGCCATGAGCTGATGGTTGCGTTCTCGCTCTTCCGGACTGATGGCGCTCGGACCGGTGACCTCCATGAACTTCGCCCCCGAGACGCCCGCTCGCTCCAGCGCCTCCTTGATGTCCTCGGACACGATGAGCGCGATACTCCACCCCCAGGTCCGGAACACCTTCGCATCGCCCACCTTCGCCGGATCGATTCGCATGCCCGACACGCCGCGATACTTGCCGACTTTCTCCGGGCGCCCATCCTCCGGCGTCCAGTACCGCACCTCCTCCGACGTGCTGTCGTCGATGCACCGGATGGTACGGGTCACGTTGACGAGAAAATACGGCTCGGACTCCGAGGCGACCTTCACAGGGAAGAGCTGAACGTCATCGGGCGCAAGACTGGCGAGCACCGCGACTACCTTCGCGTGAACGACAGGCGTGACGCCAATGCCCGCCATGGAGAAGTCGTTCGGCTTGCCCGACCGGTCGATCGGAATCGTCAGGCGCCCTTCGACCTGGACCGGCTCACCCTTCCTGAACATCCATGGGTTGGCGACTTCTCTCCCTGTCTCGTCAGTCGGGTCGCCCAGGCTCCATCGACCAGGAGAGGAGACGTCGTCAAGCAACTCGAAGTACCGCATCGCCATGATGGCTCCATCCCATTTCAAGTCCGAGTCACCAGTCCGTTGAGTTTGGAGCCAGGAGTAGCAATCTCCGCGGCAAGTCTCTTCAGGGCGCTGGTGAGTGACTCACGACATTGTTGCATACTGCTACAGTCTTCCATCGCCTCGCTCAGCCGCCTGAACACATCACGATGGTATGCCTCTGGGTGAGGCCCCTTGTGTCCAGGTACGCGGACCTTGTTGACCGAGTCATTGAGGGACATGCCCGCCCGGTCGAAGAGCTTCTTGAACTCCGGTGACCACGGACCACCGTTGTTGAAGGAGTCCCACCACTTGTTGGTGGCGATGTGGTGCTCGTGGGCACTGGTCGCCACCGGCTCGGACACTACGGCCCGCGTACCGCTTGCCGTCTCCGCGACAGCGTCCGGGTCCAGGGCGATGGTGATGACGCCTCCCGCTGCCACCGCCACGGAGGTGACCTGCCCCGCTGCCGACAACCTGAAGCCACCCTGCCCTGCTCCCACCAGCGCAGCCTGTGCGGAGCCAGGGAGCGTGGGAATCCGCGCCCCCAGCGTCTGCGCCGTGCTCCCCAGCGCCGCCATCGCCAGCATGACGAACGCCCGCGCGGCATTCCTCCCCATCACCTCTCCATACTTCTCGCCCGCGTCCTGAATCCCGTCGAAGGCGGTTGCCTCCTCTACCTCCTTCGCCAACACCCTCCAGCCCTGCACCAGGCTCCACACCGTGTCCCATCCCAAGTACGCGATGAGCGCTACCGTCAGCGTCGCGGCGATGCCCTTTGAAAGCAGGGGTTCAGGCACCAGCCACAAGGCGAAGTAGACCGCGCCCGTCGTGGCGAGCATCGTCATCATCGACTCCTTGTCCGTCAGCCCCTCCAAGGCCTCGGCCGTTTCATCCCAGACCGAATCCAGAGCCAGGCGGAAGGCCAGGATGCGCTTGCCCTCCTCATCCAGGGTGACGCCCTCGTCCAGCAAGTGGAGGCAGTCTCGGGATTGCTCCTGGCGTTGGCACCAGCGTCCGTAAGCACTCGCCAGCTCCGTCTCCGCGTCCGGCGCTTCGGCCACGAGAATGCGGCCTCGCCGCGGCTCCTCGACAGAGACCAGTCCCAGGCGTCCCCGCGCACGAGTGGCGGCACGAGGGGACTCGAGGTTGAACAGCCGCATCGCGGTATCCCTCGGCCGAGAGGGAAGAGGCGCGGTGCGCGCCAACTGCTGGACAGTCTCGGTGAACTCGTCGGCGTCGAGCCTCGCCGGCTCGTCATCGGTGCGTGGCTCGTAGACAATGGGCCGTCCTTCGCCCGTATCCAGTCGCACCGCGCTGGAGGCCGCACAGCCCGAGCCCATCAACACCAGCAGCACCACGGTGCCCCACCGCAGCGTCATGCGCCTCTCCCGTCATCGCGACCCTCTCGAGAGTCGAAGTCCATGAAGTACCAAATCAGACCCATCTGGACCGAGGGGCGTAAGGACTCGGCGCTGCATGCCGCCTTGGCGCAGGGTACCTGCACCATGAGTACGGCCCTGCTCGCGCCGAATGAGCCTGCTCCTGCCCTCATCTTTCCAGGCCGGGCAGAGCGCCAGGACAACAGAGAGGTCCACTCCTGGATGGCCCCAAATCCGCCCTCCTCCCTCTGAAATCCAAGGGAGGCGACTCCCTGGACCCCTGGTCGCTTCGAAGTTCTTGCGGTGACGCGACGCTCCCGATATACGGGCCCTCACTTCACGGCCAGGTAGCTCACCTGGTTAGAGCGGCGGTCTCATAATCCGCAGGTAGTCGGTTCAAGTCCGACCCTGGCCACTGCCCCGGAGTCACTTCCTGAGTGACTCCGGGGCTTTTCTTTGGGCCGGTCCGCTCACGAGTCGTAGCCCGTGTGCCCCCGCAGTACGACGACCAGGTTCCGGAACGGGTAGTACAGCACCGTCCAGTGCGCGAACTGGTGGCAGTTCTGGCAGGGCTCCTCGGACGTGGCCACCCACGCCTGGACCTCTCCCGCCGTCGCAGCCGAATCGAGCGCCGCGAGCAGCACCCGTCCATCGCCATAGCTCGTCTGCGACAGGAACACGCTCTGCCCCGGGCCCGCCCGGTCCGTGAGGACCCCAGCCTCCACGGCGGGCATCCCCGGATGCGTCCCGGCGAGCTTCGCGAGCACTCCCTGGATCGTCACGCGCTCCGTCGGACACCTCGGCGTGATGTAGCTCTCGATGGGCTCCAGGTAGTGCCACGTCCCGCTGTTGGAGCCGGCATTCCACACGGCACGCGCGGGCTCCAGCGGCAACGAATCCACCGGGCGAAGCACCAGCGGCTCCCTGGGCACGCCCTGACACGCCCTCCGTGCATCCAGACAGTGGAGGACCTCCCGATACGAGCCACAGGCGGACAGGTCCGTGGCCTCCTCGGGCAGCGCGTTCAGACAGTCTTCCGGCCCCGGGTAGCATCCCGGCGTGGGCCAGACCTCGTAGGCATCCCCCGTCGTCAACTCCAGGCTCGTCACCCGCGCCACCAGCCGGGCCGTCTTCCTCGCCGTCGTCCCGCCCGTAAGGCTCGCATCGAAAACGAGCGGAACCGTGTGCGGGTCCATCGCGGGCCGCACCGCCGAATACGTCCAATCCAACCGGAAGGTGTCCGCATCCATCCGCGACACGCTCGGAATCCCATCCGCCGCCGTCACCGCCAGCGCATCCGCGGCGACATCCACTCTCCCCCGGAACACGACATTCCCCTCCGCGTTCTTCACGTAGACAGGGTCCACCTCCTCATCGATGACCAGCGCGCTCGCGCCACGGAAGTCGAAGAAGCGTGGATACACCTCAATCTTCGCCGTGTAGCTCGTCGGCGTGCCCGTGAAGGTATCGATGGCGATGAACAAGGGCCTGCCCGACAGAATCTCGTGAAGCTCCGGCCCGTCCGGCAGCACCACCTCGAAACGCCGCTCGCTGATGATGTTCGCCGTCCCAAAGCCATCATCCGGAATGAAGCTGAAGACATGCTCCAGATAGCGATTCGCCGTCGCATGCAGAATCAGCGACCGCACTCCATTGCGCGTCTCGAAAGTCCCCATCGTCTCGAAGCTCAACTCCAGCGAGGCCTCCGTCGCATAGATGCGCGTGGCCGTCGCCTTCGCCTCGGAGACTCCCAGGTCATCCCCGGGCGCGGCACCCGGATCCAACCCCGAGTCCTGACACGCGAGGACACCCAAGACGGCGAGCCCCACCCACCACAGTTCACGCAGGCGCATCCAGCTCCTCCAGACAGGCGATATCGAGGAAAACACATCCACGTGACCACCCGCTCACCACGGGTGTCAATCCCTGCCCATCCCACGCCCCCCGAGGAGGATTTGACGCAGCCTCCCAAGCCAGACAACAGCGCCGGCCCCCCCAAGGGGCCGACGCCGCACGACATCAACTCACGAGTCGTAGCCCGTGTATCCCCGCAGCACGACGACCTTCCGCGTGGCCGGGTAGTACAGCACCGCGAACTGGTTGAACTCGTGGCAGTTGTGGCACGGCACTTCCTGCGTCGCGAGCCACGCCTGGACCTCGCCCCCACCGGCGTACGCATCAATCGCCGCCAGCAGCGCCGCGCCGTCCCCATAGTAGTTCGACGTCAGCAGGAGGCTCTGCGAGAGGCCCGCCCGGTTCGTCGCGATACCCTCCGAGAACGTCGGGAAGTCCTGGTACCACGGCCAGTTGAGCTGGTTGAACACGCCCTGGAGCGTCACCGGCGACTGCGTGCACTGCGGCGTCACATACGCCGCAATCGTCTCCAGGTGATGCCAGGCCCCGTTGTTGGAACCGATGTTCCACGTCACCCGCGCCGTCTCCAGCGACGACGCATCCACCGACGTCAGCGTGAGCGGAACGCGCGGCACCACCTGGCAGATGTCCGACGTGTAGCTGCACCGCGACACCTGACGGTACGTCCCACACGCCGCGAAGTCCGTCGTCCCCGGAGGCTGCGAGTGGTAGCAGTTGAAGACCGCCAGCTCGCACGAGGGCGTCGGCCAGGTCTCATACGCATCACCCGTGGTCAGCTCCAGCACCGTCACGCGCGGCACCAGCCGCGCCGTCTTCTGCTCCGTGGCCTGCCCGCCCTGATACACGGTGAAGGTCAACGGAAGCGTGGTCGGGTCCATCGCCTTCTCCACCGTCGAGTAGGACCAGTCCAGCCGGTACGAGTCCGCGTCCACCGCCGCGACTGCCGGCGCGCCATCCGGCGCCGTCACCGTGAGCGCCTCCGCGGAGACATCCGCGCGGCCCCGGTACACCAGCACGTCCGCCCCATTGCGCACGTAGACCGGGTCCACCTTCTCGTCGATCCACACCGCATTGGTGCCACGGAAATCGAAGAAGCGCGGGTACACCTCAATCTTCGCCGTGTAGTTCGTCGGCGTGCCCGTGAAGGTCTCCACGGTGATGAACAGCGGCAGCCCGGACAGCACCGTGTTCAGCTCGTGCCCCACCGGCAGCACCACCTCGAACCGGCGCTCACTGATGATGTTCGCCGTCCCGAAGGCGTCATCCGGCACGAAGCTGAATACGCGCTTCAGGTACCGGTTCGCCGTCGCCTTGAGGATGAGCGAGCGCACGCCGTTGCGCGTCTCGAAAGTCCCCATCGTCTCGAAGCTCAACTCCAGCGAGGCCTCCGTCGCGTAGATGCGCGTGGCCGTCGCCTCCGCCTCGGAGACTCCCAGCTCCAGTTCGGACGCGGGCTCTCCATGGGAATCCATACAGCCCGACATGCCCAATACAACCAGACACGCAAACAACAGCTTGCGAAGACTCATCAGTTCGCTCCAGGTGGGTGACTCGGGGAAAAACACGATAACGTGACCACCCAGCCACGAGACGTGTCAATCCCGTCACACCGGCGCGAGCACCGAGTCGCTCTCACGTTGATACATTCTCAGAAACCGGCGCCGGCCCGAGCCAGGGGGCCGACGCCTCACGACCTCGACTCAGGAGTCGTAGCCCGTGTACCCCTGCAGCACGACGACCTTGCGCGTGGCCGGGTAGTACAGCACCGCGTACTGAAGGAACTCATGGCAGTTGTGGCAGGGCACTTCCTGGGTGGCGATCCACGCCTGGACCGTCCCACCGCCCGCGAAGGAATCAATGGCCGCCAGCACCGCGAGGCCATTGCCGTAGTAGTTCGAGCTCAGGAAGATGCTCTGCGACAATCCGGCGCGGTTGGTGAAGATGCCATCCCCGGGGAACGGAAACCCCTGGTTCTGCTCCGACAGCTTGTCCACCACCGCCTGGATGGTGACAGGCGTCGCGGGGCACTGCGGGGTGCTGTAGGCCTGGATGGTGTCCATGTAATGCCAGGCGCCACTGTTCGAGCCGGCATTCCACGCCACCCGCGTGGGCTCCAGCGAGGACGCGTTGATGGCCGTCAGCGACAGCGGCACCGCTGTACATACCTTCGCCTGGGAATCGGCGAAGCCATCCACCTGCACCAGCGACACGGACTCCCGAACTCCCTCGGCGCTCGCGGAGAACGAAAAGACAGCGGCAGCGGCAACACACACAAGACGCATGTTCATCAGGACGCTCCAGGTGAGAAGTCCGCGAAATACCACATCAATTCGAGAGACCGGATAACAAAGGTGTCAATTCCAACCCGTGTGGCGCGGGCCGTTTTGTTGACGAGTCCCCGGAGCGCCCTCCTAATGCCCGGACAGGTCGGTAGCGGCCTGTAGCAGCCACGCCAGGAGGAACCCCCGATGCAAGATGGAAACGCCAGCCCCCTGAGCCCCGAGCTTCCCGCGCCCCCGGCCACCGCCGAGGTCTCCGTGGACGCACGTGGGCCCGAGGCCGACATCGTCTCCACCCACGTCCTGGTGCCGGAGGAGCAGGTCCAGAAGCTGCGCGAACTGGCGCGGCGGACCCGCATCCACCAGAGCGAGTACCTGCGCGAGGCGGTGGAGGACCTGCTCGGCAAGTACGGCCGAGGCCCCGCGAAGGAAGAAGGCCAGTCGTGACGCGTCGGGCCTTCATGCAGCACGGAGCGCCGCCCCGTATGCGCGAGCACCTGTCGCCCGCGCGGCTGTACGACGTGGAGACGACGCGAGGCCCGCGCGCTCGTCCGGCCTCCGAGCGTCCGACGTCCATCCGCGACGCCATCATCCGCTGGTTGGACCAGGAGTTGTAGGACCGACACACCCGGCCCCTGTCTGGAGGCTGGCGACACGCGCGGGCTAGGCTGGCGGCTTTCCTTCCCTGGAGCCCCGCACCCCATGCGCTCTTTCTTCCTGACCGCCACCCTCGCCGTCGCCGCCTCCGGCTGTTCCACCACCGGTGGCTTCCAGAAGCTCTACCCCGGCATGACGGCGCGGGAAGTCGTGGACGCCATGGGCGAAGGCCCCACCCGGGCCCAGGAGTTCCCCGACAAGTCCACCGCCTGGTACTACGGCGAGGACCGCTGCGTGCTGATGCGCGACGACAAGCTCGTCTCCAAGGCGACGTCGAAGGAACGCATCGCGGTGGACACCCCCGTCGTCTCCATCCGGGACACCGCCAAGGCCTGGTGCGCGCCGGAGGGCTACGCCGTCGAGGGCCACAGCGAGCACCAGGTCGACACGCCCTTCGGCACCATCAAGCGCAACGTCGACCCCTGACGCCGGGAAGCCGCGCCCGCGAGCCCCTCGCGGGGTTCACGTCGTGGGCGCGGCGGCCTCGCCTTCCTTCTCAAGCTTCCCCGCGATGTCCTTGAAGGACATGTGGCCCAGGGACATGAGGAGGATGCCGAAGCCCACCGTCTGCACCGTCTGCGCGAACCACAGCACGTTGGCGTAGGCCAGTCCGCTGGCGTTCACGACGGTGGCGGGCAGGAAGAGGCTCAGGCCCACCTTGCAGGCCGCCTGGAACGTGCCGACCATGCCGGGCGCCGCGGGAATCATCAGCCCCACCACCAGCACGCACAGCACCACGTATGCCTGGAAGAGCGACAGCTCCATGGGCTGACACGCGGTGCCGGCCGCGACGCCCGAGCAGTCGAAGGCGTTGGCCAGCAGCACCATCCCGAAGCCGTTCAGGCCCCAGTAGCCGAAGGTGAAGAGGAAGAAGAGGACCACCTGCTTCGCGTCGGGCAGCTGCCGCATGGCGCCCACGAAGGTGTCGACGACATCCGCCACCTTGTCGGCCAGGCCCGGAGCGAGGCGGCCCACCGTCGCGCGCACCAGACCCACGGTGCGCTCCTGCTGCCACAGCCCGACGAGGAGGAAGAGCAGCCCGCCGCCGAACACGGCGAACATCAGCCACGAGCCCAGCTTGACGTAGCGGACCTCGGGCGTCTCGTTGGGGACGAAGAAGAGCAGCACGCGCATGGACGAGGCGACGAAGAGGCCGTCGACGATGCGCTCCAGCACCACGGACGTCATCGCGGCGCTGCGGCGGATGGAGCTGCGCTGGGCGATGAGGAAGGGCCGGGCGAACTCCCCCAGGCGGAACGGCAGCACCAGCAGCATCATGAAGCCGATGCCGGAGGCCTCGTTCAGCTTGCGGAAGGGGATGCGCTCCATGCCCGACAGCAGGCTCCCCCAGCGCAGCGTGCGGAACACGTGGATGGCGAAGAGGCAGCCGAAGTACGGCACCAACCAGACGTAGTTGGCCGACTTGAGGCTGGCGAGTTGGGTCCCCCAATCGGTGTCCCGGAAGGCCCACCACAGGAAGAGGACGGTGACCAGCAGGCTGGCTGTGAGCTTGACGGCGCGTTTCACGGCGGCCGGGTATACCGTCAGTCCTGGTCAGACTCCAGCGACTCGCCGGCCAGAAGGCGGGACGGGTTGCCCCGGAGGAGGCGGCCGGATGCCTCCTCCCCCACCCTGCTCCTCAGCTCCCCGAGCGGTGCGTGGAGTTCGAGCGCAAGGGCCGCGCAGGAAGGCGTCATCCAGGATGTTCTCCGCGTTGCGGCCGAGCGACAGCGGGATTCGCGCCTGCTCCAGCGCGGCCTTCAGCTCCACGAGCCGGGCCTCCACGACGTCGACCGGCGCGTACTCGGGGCGAGCGTGAGGGCTGGGCGCCACGGTGGAGAAGCCCAGGTCGACCAGCGCTCGCGCCATCTCCAGCGCATCCTCCAGCGTGCGCGCGCCATCGTCCACGGCGGGCAGCAGGTGGCAGTGCAGGTCGACGAAGCCGCTCACGCATCCTCGCGCTGGCGGTCAGGGTGGCTGCCAGGGGGCAGCTCATCCTCCGTCTGCTCGGCCTGGCGGTCGGGCATCCGGTACTCCTCCCCCAACCATCGTCCCAGGTCCACGGCGCGGCAACGCCGGGAACAGAACGGGAAGGCCGGGTTCTCGGCCCTCGGAGGGGCGGGCTTCTTACAGATGGGACACGTAATGGTGCTCATGATGGACCTGTCCTTAGATATGCCTTGATGCTCTCGCGGGCCAGGACGTTTCGTACCCGCTCGCCCCAGGAGAGGTCCGCGTCATGAAGGTCATGCGAATCACCGAGCCGGGAGGCCCCGAGGTCCTCGCGGAGGAGGAGCGCCCCGAGCCCACGCCTGGCCCCGGCGAGCTGCGGGTGCGCGTCCGGGCCACCGCCCTCAACCGAGCGGACCTGCTCCAGATTCGCGGGCACTACCCCGCCCCGCCGGACGCGCCCCCGGATGTGCCAGGCCTCGAGTATGCGGGCGAAGTCGTCGCCGTGGGCCCTCGCACGCGCCGCTTCAAGGTGGGTGACAGGGTGATGGGCCTGGTGGGCGGCGGCGCCTGGGCGGAGATGCTGCTCACGCACGAGCGCGAGGCCCTGCCGATGCCGGAGGGCATGGACTTCACGGACGCCGCCGCGCTGCCCGAGGCGTACCTCACCGCGTACGACGCGCTGGTGCTCCAGGGGGGATTGAAGCCCGGTGAGACGGTGCTCGTGCACGCGGTGGCCAGCGGCGTGGGCTCCGCGGCGGCGCTGCTGTGCCAGGCCTCGGGCGCGCGGGTGGTGGGCACCGGACGCAACGCGGCCAAGCTGGCTCGCGCCTCCGAGTGGGGCGTGGCGCGCACGGTGCTGTGCGAGTCGTCCCCTCCGCGCTTCGCGGACGAAGTGCGCGCGGAGACGGGCGGCCGGGGCGCGGACCTGTGTCTGGACCTGGTGGGCGGAGACTACGTGCCGGAGTCGCTGCAGGCCCTGGCCCCTCGGGGACGGATGATGCTGGTGGGGCTGGTGGCCGGAGTTCAGGCCGACCTGAACCTGGGGCTGCTGCTGATGAAGCGCCTGAGCCTGACGGGCACGGTGCTGCGCAGCCGTCCCGTGGAGGAGAAGATGGCCCTGACGCAGAGCGCGGAGCGCCACCTGCTCCCCTTGTTCCGCACGGGCGCGCTGCGCCCCGTGGTGGACGCGGTGCTGCCAAAAGCGGAGCTGCGTCAGGGGTTGGAGCGCATGGCGCGCAACGACTCGGTAGGCAAGCTGGTGGTGCGCTGGGAGTGAGGGCGCCCCTTGCATGACATTGCGCGGAGCCGCCCGGTCCGCGCCCTGAGTTGGCGAAGTGTCAAAACCCTGGCGACGCCTCCGACCGGGAAGGCGCCGTGTTAGACAGGCGCCCCCGCAGGCCCAGCTCCCGGGGTGACTCCGTGACGGATGTAGCAACGCAGCGAGGACGTGACCCGGCCGCGACGGGCCGACGGTGGTGGATCGCGGCGGGCGTCACCTCGGGCAATGTGTTGACCGCCTCCGGCTTCGCGATTCTGGGGCTCGTCGCTCCCGCGGTCATCGCCGCCGACGGAAGTGATACCGCCTCCGCCCGGGTGTTCGCGATGTACGCGGCGGCCCGAACGCTCCCGCTCGCGGCCGCCGTGCTCTGGAATGTCCTGGCCCGCTCGACGCGGGGACTGGGTGTCCTCGCCGTCGTCGCGGGGTTGATGCAGGCGTGCGACGCGCTTGTCGGCATCTCGATGAACGATGCCGGCAAGACGTTCGGCCCGGCGATTCTCGCCGTGGCCACGCTCGTCTGCGCGCGGTCGCTCCTCAGGCCCGAACCTGGGACCTGAGGAGCCTGGCTCGGCTCAGCTCAGGGAGGGCCGAGGCGCCCCACGCGCATGCGCCCGTCCGCCGTCGTATAGATGCGCCCACCGCTGAGGGAGTCCCACAAGGCCCCGCCGCTGTAGGGATTGTTGTTGTCGACGGCGATGGTGAGCGGCTGGGTTCCCGTTCCAAAAACAAACGTATAGGTGCTCAAGGCCGGAGTGGACACCCCCGCGAAGTTGGCGCGGTACCAGGTGTAGGTCGCGCCGAAGGGGCTGCATTGGACTCCCGTGTTGACGACCGACGTGGCGACTGCCGCCACGGCGCCGGCGAAGCCATTGCCGACGCGGATGTGCGCGGCCGTCGGCGCCGCCCCCGCGGCGAAGCAGCCCTCCGCGAAGTTCGTCTGCACGTCGATGGGGAAGTAGAACGCCTGGGCCACCTGGGCCGTCACCGACACGTTGTGGGTGTGCGTCGCGGGCACGTTGCGGTCCACGTTGGCGTTCGTATGCCAGCCATAGAGGAGCGCCGCGCCCGCCGCGTCCGGGTAGGTGATGTTGAGCGTGGAGTTCGTCACCCCGTTGCACCAGGGATAGTGCATCGTCGAGTTGACGTCGTAGGGCGTGAGCGCGCGCCAGTTGTTGTCCTCGAAGCAGGGCACGGCGTTGCGCGTGTGCTCATGACGGAAGCCGAGGACGTGCCCCAGCTCGTGGATGAGCACCGTGGCCGTCGTCACGTTGGGCGAGGTGGGCGGCGCCGGGTCCAAATTGGAGATGTTGATGACCACCGTGCGCGCCACGCACCCACCGCCCGAGGGGAAGAAGGCGCACGCGCCGCTGCCCGTCCACGGCTGTACGGAGAAGGTCACAGCGGTGTTGGCGTTGGTGCAGTTCGCATCGTGAGTCGGGTCATAGATGAACTGGACATCCGCGAAGGCCCGCCAGTTCGCCGTCGCGTTCGCCATCTCGTTGACCATGCGCGCCTTGTTCGCGCCGAACGTGTTGCTCACGCAGTAGCGCAGGTTGAAGCGTGACGCCCAGGGCCAGATGTCATCCACCCCACCCACCCGGTTGACGATGAGAGGTGACGTCTGCGTCCCCAGCGGCTCCGGCCCCGCGCGCACTCCCGCGGACTCCGCCGCCACGTAGCTGTCATAGCGCTCGCGAAGCGCCTCCAGCGACAGGCCCATGTCCCACTCGACGATGTAGTACTCCTTGCCGTCCACCACCTGCCGGGCGCTGCGCTGGTACTCCTCCCATGACACGACGCCTCGAGAGGCTTCCCCCGGAGGAGGCGCGCTCGGTGGCCCACCCACGTCCCCCGTCCCACACGCCCACAGCAACGGAACCAACAGAAGTCCCCACCGCGTGAACCTCGGCCCTGCGCCTCGGACTGGCGTCATGACTGCTCCTCTTTGGAATGGCTTGTCTGGGTACGGCCGGCCGCAGACTCGCACCCAACAACCACCGCCAGTCAATGGTGGATGACCTCTATACATTCACATCTGAGATTGTCATTTCCGTTGGCGTGGCCTTTTTCGCGCGGCAGATGGAATGCCGTAACGCGGCAACGCGGCGCATCAGTCACTGGGAGGTCACACCATCTCGCCGTGAGCCGCCACGCACGGTGCTTGACGGCGTCAGGCGCGGCGACTTATCTGAAGACTGAATCACCCATCAACTCACGGATTCGCCGCATACGTGCGGCCCGGGAAGGCAATGCGCTACATGGGACACCTTCGGCATGGCATGGTCATCGGCTTGGCGCTGCTCGCGGGATGTGGAGGACTGGAGGGCACGGAGGCCGGCGCGGAGCACCCCGAGGCCACCGGCACCGTCGAGGCCGCCCTCTACGAGTCTCCGGACAGCCTGGCGGGACTCGTAGGCACCTACTCCCGCAGCTGGCCGCTGGCGGCGTCGGAGGAGTTGCTCACGATGACGCTGACGGGCACTGAGTACGTCGACCGCGTGGAGGGCAGCTACGTGCGCACGGTGAGCCGCACCTGCCCCGTGGTGGGCTGCAACACGGAGACGGGCAGCTTCTACGCGCTCCCCAACAACCCCGCCATCGGCTCGTTCATCGCATTCAGGAACCTGGCTGGAGAGACGGTCGACGTCTACTCCATCAGCCAGATCCAACGCAGCCTCTTCACGGGGAAGATCACCGGCATCATCCTCCAGAAGGGCGTCAATGGCTCGCAGCCCTTCACGATGATTCGCGTGGGCTTCTGATTCACCGGGGCGCCTGGGTTCCTCCTTCCTGGGCGCTCCGTCAATCCCAGCCGTACCAATACTTCTTCTCGGGATTGTACGAGTACTTCCAGAAGACGATGGTCATGCAGGTGATGCCGTAGGTATCCGCCGTCGTGCGGTAATAACCGCCGTCGGCGATGCCCGGCCTCTGCTCGGACGAATCCTCCAGCGCGCACGAGGGCGCCTTCGACAGGTGCGCGGGAATCAGCTCCGCCACCGACTCGGGGTACCGCCCCGTCTCGGCGTGGTAGGCGTCCAGCGCGGTGATGAGCGGGGCGAACTCCTCCTCGATGCGATCAAACCGCCAGGACGTCCCCCGCGTCATGCCCGCATAGGCCAGCGCGATTCCGCCCAGCAGGTACGCCAGGGTGACGAAGTTCACCGACTTCCGAGCGGGCGATAGCGCGAGGACGAGGGTCACCAGCAGCAGCCCCGCTCCCCCCAGCACCAGGAACGGCACCAGCAGGGCCGCGGTGAACGAGAGATGTCCCAGCAGCGTCATCATCGCCGCCCCCAGCAGCATCAGGGCGGGCAGAAGCCAGCGTGTCATCTCGTCACCGTAGCAGTCGGGAATGACCTGATGTCGCGCAGCCGACGCCCCGTTCGAGGCCCGTTTCCGTCCAGGGTGCACGACTGCATCCAAGCGCCAGTCACACGACACAACCCTGCCCTCCCGTTCACATAGGCAAGCAGGCAAGTGTGCTCAAGATTGGCAACGAGAGCTTTCTCCGGAAAATCAGACCTCCCCCCCTAGAGCTCTCGCCATCGGCGGACGTCCATTCTCCGCGAACAGGGATTCGTCAACGGCCCCTCCCTGTCGGCC
>NZ_JABXEM010000117.1:0-32289 GCF_013372595.1 Myxococcus sp. AM011 | reverse complement strand
GGCGTCAACCGCGGGAGACGGGGCCGGCCGGCGGGCGGTGGGCTCCGTGCAGGAGCAGATCCAGGAGCGAGCGGACGAAGACGGGCGCGGAGGGATAGCCGGAGGGCGTGTCGGGGCGGTGGAAGATCTGCGCGACGACGTTGTCCTTGATGCCACCGAGGAAGGCATAGGTGAACACCTCGGGGGACACCGCGCGGAGGCGGCCCAGGGAGACCTCGCCCTGGACGTAGTTCACGATGCGCGTGAAGTAGAGCTCGCGAGGGGTCCCGGAGGACGACGCGCTGACGGGGCTGTCGTTCGTCCCCGGGTTGGTCATGGCGAGCAGCTTCAGGGGGATTTGCACCTTGATGATGCCGACGAGGGCGACTCCCGCATCATGGAGGTTCTCCACGACGGTCCCCATACCCACTCGCTGCTCCAGCTCCGCCACCTCGGGAGGCTCGATGAGGTCCAGGTTGAGCGCCGCTCGGAACAGCCCTTCCTTCGTCTTGAAGCGGCGGAAGATGATGCCTTCCGACACGCGCGCTCGCTCGGCCACCATCGCGGAGGTCGCTCGCACGCCATGCGCCCGGAACACCTCTCGCGCGGCGTCGAGGATGTCTTCATCGCGAATGGAGACGGGACGGGCCATGGTGTTATCGAGTTGGTACTCAAATACTCCCGGGTCTCGGGAGGTGTCAAGCCGAGGCCCGGTGCTCAGGGGCGGACGACGGTCTCGATGAACCGGCGCAGCGCCTCCGCCATCTTGAGGTGCGTGGCGGCGGACGGGTGCCAGTCCTCGGCGACTCCGTCGAGCTCGGGCGCCTGCTCGGCCATCTCATGGCGGTACACCCGCGCATCGCCTTGCTGCTGTCGCTCCGTGACGAGGTCGGTGAGCCAGTGCCCGACGTGGACCGACGACGGCGTGTCCGTCCCTTCGGTCTCCTTGTGGCCGTCCGTCATGCTGCCCAGCGTGCAGATGATGTGGGCCCGAGGGTGCAGCGTCCGGAGCCGCTGGAGGAATGCGCGGTAGGCCGACTTGAACGCGGCTTCGTCTGGAAGGTATTGGGCGGTGCCGTGGCCGGCGAAGGTGTCGTTGGTGCCGGCGTTGACGACAATCACGTCGGGCGACGCATGGGAGAAGTCCCAGGGAACGGCATGGTCCGGGACGGCCAGCTCGTAGAGCGCGGGAATCAATCCGGCTGTCGATGCATCCAGGTTGCGATAGACCCCTCGGCCCGAATAGCAGACGAGGACGGGCTCCGCGCCCAGCGCCAGGGCCGTGAGCCAGGCGTAGCCGCGCCTGGGATTCTGGTGCGCCGAGGTGAAGGTCGGCGCGCTCCAGGGCGGCGTCTGGGGGATGACGGAGACCTCGCTGCCGTAGCCACAGGTGATGGAGTCGCCGATGAACTCCATCAGCGGCTTCGCGTGCGCGGGTGGTTCCTGGAACTCGCCATGGACCTCCAGCGCCACCAGCTCGCTGGAGCCCACCGAGGACTCGGTGCGCTTGACGAGCTCCACCGTGTGCGGCCCCACGGCCAGGCCCGTGGCGAGGACGTACGTCGGTTGGTGGCGGTGCACCGCGAGCGGCCGGGGTGTCGCGCCGTCAATCGAGACATCGAAGTAGTTGGTCCCCACCTCACCGCCCAGGCCCGCGTCGTGGAGCTTCATCCGCAGGGCGTCACCCCAGAAGCTCGCGCGAATCGTCACGCCGGGATGGGAGAAGACGACGCCGGTGGCGGAGCGGTAGGTCCGTCCGGTGTAGCGCACCCGCGCGTCCGCGGCCGGAACACTCACCCAGGCCAGGGATGGGGAGGGAGAGGGCTCCGACGTCTTGCAGGCGGCCACCGTCAAGCCGAGGCCGAGGAGGATGACCAGCACTCCAGGAGGCCGACGGGCTGCGCTTCCACACGGGACAGGCGGGCTCATCCACATACACGCCATGCGTACCATGGAGCAGGGACACCGGGCCCGGGCGCGACGAAGAGAAAGAATGGCCGGCGCTTCGTCGCGAAGGGCACATCGCGTCGCCCGTGAGGGTGGCCGGGGCGAGCGGGCTCTCGATGGCGCACGCTTGTTGCCGCTCCTGCACCCAGGTCACAGCCTCTTCTGCGTGGATTGATGTCCATGGCCGCGGCTTCGACGCCTCGCGAGGGCCCTCTCATGACTTCCAAGAAACACAAGCCGCGCAATCCCGACCGGACGCTCCTGCCTCCGCCGACGCAGACCGCCTTCGGTGGGAAGGTGGGGGAGACCTACCGGGACTCCGTGCCTGACTGGTCGCCCGTGCTGCCCCTGGCCGCGCCGGAGGGCGCGCCGAACGTGCTCATCATCCTCCTGGATGACGTGGGTTTCGGTCAGCTCGGTTGCTATGGCGGCCCCATCGAAACGCCGAACCTCGACAAGCTCGCCAGCACCGGGCTTCGGTACAACAACTTCCACACGACGGCGCTCTGCTCTCCGTCGCGCGCGGCGTTGCTCACCGGACGCAACCACCACTCCGTGGGGCTCGCCGCCATCACCGAGGCGGCCACGGGGTTTCCTGGCAGCTATGGCTCGATTCCGAAGAGCGCCGCCACGGTGGCGGAGGTGCTGAAGCAGAATGGTTACAACACGATGGCCGTGGGGAAGTGGCACCTCACCCCGTACACCGCGTACACCGCCGCCGGGCCGTTCGACCGCTGGCCGGTGGCCATGGGCTTCGAGAAGTTCTACGGCTACCTCGGAGGAGAGACGGACCAGTGGGCTCCCTTGCTGGTGCAGGACAACCAGTTCATCGATGCGCCCACGCGCCCCGGATATCACCTGACCGAGGATCTGGTGGACCGGACCATCACCTACCTCCGGGACCAGCAGCAGGCGAACACGGGCCGTCCCTTCTTCGCCTACCTCGCGCTCGGGGCCTGCCACGCTCCGCTCCATGCCCCCAAGGAGTTCATCGACAAGTACCGGGGCCGGTTCTCGCAGGGCTGGGACAAGGTCCGCGAAGAGGTGCTCGCGCGACAGAAGGCGCTGGGCATCCTCCCCGCGAGCGCGAAGCTGACCCCGAGAGACCCCTCCGTCCCCGCGTGGACGTCATTGAACGAGGCGCAGCGGACGGTGTACTGCCGGCTGCAGGAGGCCTTCGCCGGGATGCTCGACCATGCCGACCACCACATCGGTCGGCTGCTCGCGGCGCTCGACGAGCTGTCGCTGCGTGACAACACGCTCATCCTCGTCGCCTCCGACAACGGAGCGTCACAAGAGGGGCTGCAGGACGGCGTCACCAACACCGACCGCTTCCGGAACTTCACGCCGGAGAGCGTCGAGGAGATGTCGCTGCGCCTGGAGGAGATTGGCGGGCCTCGGACGGACCCGCTGTATCCCATGGGCTGGTCCCTGGCCGGAAACACGCCCTTCAAGAAGTGGAAGCAGGACACGCACATGGGGGGCAACACGGATGCCCTCATCGTCTCCTGGCCCGCGAGGATTCGGGAGGGGGGCGCGATTCGCAATCAGTATCACCACATCATCGACATCGTCCCGACGCTGCTCGAGGTGAGCGGCCTGCCGGAGCCCATGTCTGTCAATGGCGTCAAGCAGATGCCCGTGCAGGGGGTGAGCTTCGCCTATACGTTCGAGGACGCCGCGGCGAAGACTCGCAAGAAGGTGCAGTACTACGAGATGCTGGGCAGTCGCGCCCTCTGGGCAGATGGCTGGACGGCCGTGGCCTGGCACAAGAAGGGCTCCTCCTGGGCGGAGGACCGCTGGGAGCTGTATCACACCGACGTCGACACGACGGAGTACGAGGACCTCGCCGCGAAGCACCCCGAGAAGCTCCGGCAACTGATTGCCATGTGGGAGGTCGAAGCCAGCAAGTACCACGTCAGGCCGCTCGACGACCGGCGCTATGAGCGCGCGGCGGACCCGGGGCGCCCTGTCGCGGCCCTGCCCAGGGAGCGCTACACGTTCTACTCGGGCACTTCGAACCTGCACCCGCTGGCGGGGCCCGCGATGCTGGGACGGCCTCACACCATCACCGCCCACGCCTTCATCCCGGACACCGGCGCCGAGGGCGTGCTGGTGTGTTCGGGCGGGGAGTTCGGTGGGTGGAGCCTGTTCCTCCAGGACGGCCGGCTCCACTACGTCCACAACTACCTCAAGATGGAGGAGTACCTCGTGTCGTCGGCCCGGGTGGTGGCTCCCGGCATGCACCGGCTGAGCGCGCGGTTCACTCCGACGGCCAAGAGCCTCAAGCCGGACTTCTTCACCGGCGATGTGCTGCTGATGGTGGACGACGAGACGGTGGGGACGCTGAAGGGCATCAAGACCGGCGCGATGTACAGCGCCATGACGGGCTACGGGTTGCTCGTCGGGCGCAACACGGGCACGGCCGTGAGTCCTCGCTACGAGGTGCCGTTCTCCTTCACGGGGCGACTGGAGAAGGTCGTGGTGGACGTGAAGGGAGACCGCGACGCGGAAGGGGAGCTGCGGCTCGCGTTCTCCCAGGAGTGAGCGGCTCAGCGCTTCGGCTTGTAGCGCAGCCAGACCAGGTCACCCGCGCGCTTCTCGAGGGAGACCAGCTCGAGGTGGCGGATGGGCCCCTTCTTCTCGCTCGCATCGAAGAGTGAAGGGGTGCCGATGGAGCCATCCGCGATGGGCGCGACGAGCACGCTCAGCTCATCGATGAGGTCCGCGGCCAGGAAGGAGCCGTTGATTCTGCCGCCCCCCTCCAGGAGCAGCTTCTTGATGCCGAACCGCGCGCGCAGCTTCTCCAGCACCCGTCGGAGGTTCAGCTTCGCCTTGCCGCCAAACAGGTAGGAGATGCCCTTCGCCTGGAGGAAGGCCAGGTAGTCGTCGGAGACCTGCTCGGTGAGGACCGTAATCACGTGCTCCTCATCGATGGAGGCCGACTTCCAGGTGAGCTTGCCCGAAGGGTCCAACGCGATGGCGTAGGACTCGGCATCGCGTCGCGCGATGAAGTCCTTCCTGGGAATCGGCTGCGCTCGCTTGCGTGCGGGAACCCGCGCCTTCCCGGCGTAGGGCTCCATTGAAATCCGGCCAATCATCCACGCCTCCGCGTCGAACGTCTCGGCCGTGCGCTCGTACTCGGCCAGCATGCGGGAGGAGAGCTTCCAGTGCCTGGTGACGATGCGCCCGTCGAGCGATGGCACCATGTGGCAAATCACGTACGGGCGTTTCGCTTCACTCATTGACGGCTCCTCATGAGGGGGCGGTCGGCAGGGTAGCGCGTTTCCGCGAGGCTGGCGGCTCAGCGTCCCGTCGTCTTCTCCAGCGTGTCCGGGTAGCGGGCGCCCTGCACGGTGATTTTCGAGGCCGCGTCAGTGAGCTCGCGCAGGTCCTCCGTCGTCAGCACCCGCTCGGCCGCGCCGAGGTTCTCTCCCAGGCGGTGCAGGCTGGGGGGGCCGGGAATGGGGAGCCTGCGAGTCGGGGGCTGCACGGCCTGCCCTGGGAGTGCGGGTGGGCCGTGCATGCCGCGGAGCGGCACGTTCGAGCACCTCACAGAATTCCACGAGGGGCTGCCTGACGGCACAGCGGTGGAGTACAAACGGTGTGATGGGACGCTGGAGCGCAAGCCCCCTCTGATGTGAGCCCCGCGCAGAAGGACCTCAAGACATGAACGCAACCCGGTGGTTCGGACTCGCTTCTCTGACCCTGATGATTGCCTCGAGCGCCCTGGCCGAGGACAAGGCCCCCGCCGCCGCGGAGGCGAATGCCGCCGTCGGTCGCTGGACGACCATCGATGACGAGACCAAGAAGCCCAAGTCGGTCATCGTCATCTCCGAGGAGGACGGCAAGCTCGTTGGCAAAATCGAGAAGCTCTTCCGCGATCCGAAGGAAGAGCAGAACCCGGTCTGTGACAAGTGCCAGGGCTCGCTGAAGGACCAGCCCATCATCGGGATGACCATCCTGCGCGACCTGAAGAAGGACGACGACGAGTGGAACGGTGGCACCATCCTCGACCCGGCGAACGGCAAGACCTACAAGTGCAAGATCGCCGTCGAGGACGGCGGCAAGAAGCTGAAGGTTCGCGGCTACATCGGCATGTCGCTGCTCGGCCGCACCCAGCACTGGGTCCGCGCCACCGAGTAGCTCGTCGCCTCGTGTGCCCGGGTGGACTCCCTGTTGACGGGGAGTCCACGCCGAGAGGCGCGCGAGTCAGCGGGCTTTTCGTGGCCTCACCCGCCTGTTACGCCCGCTCCGCTTCTCAGCAGCAGGGCCGCGCGTTTGATGGCGGCGCGGATGCGGACATAGGTGCCGCAGCGGCAGACGTTCTCGCTCATGGCGGCGTCGATGTCCGCGTCGGTCGGGTGGGCGTTCTTCCGCAGCAGCGCCACCGCGGCCATGATCTGCCCCGGCTGGCAGAAGCCACACTGGGCCACGTCCTCGTCAATCCAGGCTTGCTGCACGGGGTGCAGTCCCTGGGCGCCCAGTCCTTCAATGGTCATCACCTCGTGGCCGGAGAGGCTGCCCACGGGGTGGATGCAGGGGCGGAAGGCCTCGCCGTCCAGGTGGCTGGTGCACGCGCCACACACGCCCACGCCGCAGCCGTACTTGGGCCCCCTGACTCCCAGCACGTCGCGGAGCACCCACAGCAGGGGCAGGTCCGAGGGCGTCTCCACCGTCACCGTCTGACCATTGAGGATGAATTGATGGGCCAGCATGGTCAGACTCCCTCGTCGAGGATGGGGAAGCGGGTGGGCATGGTGCCGGTGGCTCGGGCAATGGCGTTGGTCAGGGCCGCCGCGGCGCTGGGGTAGCCCAGCTCTCCCACGCCACCCACGCGGTCGTCCGAGCGGACCAGGTGCACCTGGATGTCGGAGGGGACGTGCTTCATCCGCAGCCAGCGGTAGTCCGCGAAGCTGCCCTCGCGCACCGCGCCCGAGTCGATGTGGAGCCCCGCGCTCAACGTCGTGGACATGGCGTCCACCGCGGCGCCCTGGAGCTGGGCTTCGATTCCCTTGGGATTGATGGGAAGGCCGACGTCCGCGGCGATGACCACGCGCAGCACCCGAGGTGTCCCGCTGCTGACGTCCACCTCGATGAGGTGCGCGATGGCGCTCTCCCACTCCTCGAGCACGGCGACGCCCTGGGCGACTCCGGGCGGAAGGGCCCGGCCCCACTGGCCCACCGACACGACCTTGTCGAGGACGGCCTTGAGCCGGCTGTTGGAGGGGAGCCGGGAGCGCCGCAGGGCCACGGGGTCCACCTGGAGCTCACGGGCGAGCTGGTCGACGAACACCTCGTTGGCCACGCCCACCTGGCTGGTGAACACCGAGCGGAAGGAGGCGGTGGGAATGGGGATGGGGACCTCGCGCAGCTCATGGCTCGCGAAGCCGAAGCGGTAGGGGATGCGCTGGGAGATGGCGAAGAACACGGCGCTCGTCGCATCGGGCAGGGCCTCTCCGAGCAGCGCGGTGAGTACATCGCCGAAGCCGTGAGGAAGCTCCACGGTGGGAATGGCGGCGCGGTGGTGCCAGCCAAGGATGCTTCCGCCCAACCCCAGGTGGGCGAGGATGCGGTGATGGCTGGCGGGCCGGAAGTGGCCGTGGCGCATGTCGTCGTTGCGGCTCCACATCAACTTCACCGGCTGGCCGATGGCGCGTGAGACGAGCGCGGCTTCCACGGCGGCTTGATTGAAGAACCTGCGACCGAAGCCGCCACCGGCCCGGGTCACGTGCACGGTGACTCGCTGGGGCGTGAGGTCCCAGCCGAGCGCCCGGGCGACCTCGCGCTGCGCGTACTTGGGGTCCTGGGCCCCCAGCCAGACCTCGGCGCTCGTGCCCCGCACGTGGGCCAGACAGCTCTGCGTCTCCATGGGTGCGTGCGCGAGGTAGGGGAAGTCGAAGCGGCCCTCCACCGTCCGCGTCGTCAGCAGTGGTGGCAGGGGACGAGGGCCTATCGCATCCCGAAGGCGGGAGCGGATGTCGACGTCGGACAGCGTGCTGGCCGGTCCCGGCGTCCAGGAGACCTGGAGGGCGTCACGCGCGGCGAAGGCCTGCGCGAAGGTCCGCGCCGCCACCGCCACACCCGAGGGCAGCCATACCACGCCCACCACTCCAGGCATCGTCCGGGCCACGCCGTCGTTGAAGGACTGGACCGCGCCACGCAGCGTGGGAGGCCTTGCCACCACCGTGGGCAGCGCCCCGGGGAGGTCCAGGTCCAGGGCGTAGCGCGCCGCGCCGGTGACGATGTCCAGCGCGTCGATGCGTCCCGTGGGCCGACCCACGACGGTGTACTGGCTCTCCGGCTTGGGCCCCGTGGAGACCAGGGGCAGCAGCACGCGCGCGGCTTCCTCCGCCAGCTCGCCGTAGCCGAGCCGCCGGCCGTCCGGAGCACGCACCTCGCCTTGGGAGGTGGTGAGGGTGGGGGCGAGCACCCGCCAGCGGAGCGCCGCCGCGGTGACGAGCCGCGCGCGGGCCTCCGCCGCCGCGGCGCGAAGCGGGCCCGTCAGGTAGCGCATCGTCGAGGACAGCCCGGTGAGCTGGATGAGCCAGCGCGGGTCCGCATCCGCGCTGCGCACGTCGACCGCGTCGAGCGCCACGTCCAGCTCCTCCGCGACGAGCATGGCCACGGCCGTGGTGATGCCCTGGCCCATCTCCGTGCGCGGCAGCGTGGTGACGACCCGACCGTCGAGCTGGAGCGCGATGTAGAGACTGAGCGGAGTCTCTGTCGCCGTCACGGGCACTTCCGCCGCGTCCGCCGCCGGCACGTCGAGCCCCATCCTCGCGGCGATCATCAACGTGGGAGAGGCCACCACCCAGGTCAGGAACCCGCGCCGGTCCAACCCGCCAGGAGCCGCCGTGTCTGCTTCGAGCGCATCCGCCATGGCCAAAGCATGACACACGCGGAGGACGTGTCCCAGGCAGACTCGGCCCCCCTTCATGGGCTGCCAGGCACGGCGTCCGGACGACGACATCCATCGGGAGTCCCAGGGGCGGAGGTGTCGGGCGGGTGATGCAATCGCTCAGGTCGGGTCCGGTTTCAGGCGATGATTGTCAAACGGCGGGCGGTGATACATCGGGTGTATTTTTCCATGAATGAAAACATGGGCTGTCTGGACGCCAGCGGCAGAGATTGATAGGGTTGCATTTGTCATATCGATACTTTTTGACAAGGAGCGCACGATGATGCTGTCCCGTTGGGTCGTGGGAATTTCCGCGCTGCTGGCCTGCGCTTGCGGTGGACCGGCTCCCGAGCAGTCCGCGGAGGGCGAAGCCGCCCCCGATGTGAGCACGGTGGAGCAGCACGCGGAGCCGCCCGGTGGTGGGGAGCGCTACGGCGAGCACCGGACCTATTACACGAGCGCGGCCAAGACGACCTGGGCGGGCGCGTGGCGCTACGACTGTGAAGGGTACGTCACGCAGTCGGGCCAGGTGACGCCGTACTACACGGACATCCGGTTCATCTGTCCGTAGTCGCTCGGCCAGCGCGGGGGAGCGCATGAGCGCGCTCCCCGCGATGTCGGAGTCCCCGCCGGGCTGGTTTCGACCTGGCCACCCCGCTCATCTGAGCGGAGACTGTTCGCCCGGCGCGTGCACATGGATGCCCGTGCCCGAGGCTCCCTGGCCGAGGCCGGGCTTGAGCACCTGCTGGCCATCGTAGTACCCACCGTTCTGCGTTCGGAACGCAATGGGCGCGTCCGTGAACAAGCCGTCCAGCCGTGCCTTGTACGCCTCCGCGATGGGGGGCCACTCCTCGGCTTTCAGGCGGTCGACCTGGTACGCGGTGAAGGGCGGCAGCACCTCCATGCCGGGATAGAAGAGCACCCCGTGCTGGATGGGGAAGAGGAGGTCGTCCAAGGCTCCGTTGACGCCACGCTCGGAGTAGTGCGGCGCGCGCCCGCCGATGGTGACGGACAGCATGGCGCGGCGACCCGCCAGCGTACCCTCGCCATAGCGGTCTCCCCAGCGTTCGCCTTCATGCACCCCCACGCCATAGGCGAAGCCGGCGGCGAAGACGCGGTCGACCCAGCCCTTCATGATGGCGGGCATCGAGAACCACCACAGCGGGAACTGGAAGAGGACCGCCTGGGCCCAGAGCAGCTTCTCCTGCTCGGCCGCGATGTCCGGGCTCTGCGAGCCGTCAGCGAAGGCACCCTTCGATGCCAGTCGATAGGTCAGCTTCTCCCCCGCCTGATGGTGGAGGAAGTCGCCGCCATCGGCCGTCGCCTTCCAGTCCATGGCGTAGAGGTCTGAGACACGCACCGCATGGCCCCGCGCGGTGAGGTGGCTCACGGCGAGGTCCTTCAGGGCCCCATTGAGTGATTGTGGCTCCGGATGGGCGTAGACAATCAGGACGTTCATGGCGCGGTCCGGGTGGCGGTGCTCACGACGACCTTGCCCAGGTGCTGTCCGCTCGCGAGGTGCTCCCAGGCGGCGCGCGCCTCGTCGAAGGGGAACACGCGGTCGATGACGGGCCGGATGCCCGTGCGCTCCAGCGCGGCGACGAAGCGCTCGAACATCGACACCGAGCCCACGTAGACGCCGTGCACCGTCTGCCGCCGGTGGAAGACCGAATGCAGGTTCACCTCGCCGCGCCCGCCGGTGAGCACGCCGAGCATGCTCATGGAGCCGCCGTAGCGCAGCGCCAGGGAGGACTGGTCGAAGGTGGCCTGGCCTCCGACGTCGACCACGAGGTCCACGCCGCGCCCGCCGGTGAGCGCCTTCGCGCGCTCGCCCCACTTCGCGTCGGCCCGGTAGTCGATGACCTCCTCGGCGCCGAGCTCTCGCAGCCGCACTGCCTTGTCGGCGCTGCTCGACGTCATCAGCACCCGCGCGCCCGCGGCCTTCGCCAGTTGCAACGCGAACACCGAGACGCCGCCCGAGCCCTGGAGCAGCACCGTCTCTCCCGGCCTGAGCGACGTCACCTCGAACAGCGCCTGCCACGCCGTCAGCCCGGCGCACGGGAGCGTCGACGCCTCCTCGAACGAGTACCCCGCGGGCATCCGCACCCAGCTGTGCTCGGGCAACACCACCTCCTCGCGGAGCATGCCGTCCGCCCCGGAGCCGCCGAGCGCGCTGGCGTGGTGCGCATCACTCAGCTCCCCGTCCACCCAGTGGGGGAAGAAGCTGGCCATCACCCGGTCGCCCACCTTCCAGCGCGTGACGCCCGGGCCGACCTCGATGACCTCTCCCGCGCCATCGGAGACGGGCACGCGCGGTGCCTTGAGGCTCTTCTCCGCGCCCTTCGCGATGAGCACGTCGCGATAGTTGAGTGACACCGCGCCCACGCGCACCTTCACGTCACGCTCGCCCACGCTTGGCGATGGACGCTCGGCCCTCGTGAGTGCCTCGAACCCCGGCTTCGGCTGCAGTTCCCATGTCTTCATGGTGCAGAGGTACGATTCAGGTTATTTCTTCGCAAGTACGCACAAGTTTGATGAGTACGCACAAAAAGGGAACCATGGCCCGGAAACGTGACGACGACTCGAAGACGAACTGCGCCGTGGAAGCGTCCCTTGGTGTCATCGGCGGGCGGTGGAAGGGCGTGGTGTTGTACTGGTTGCTCAAGGGCACGCACCGCTTCGGGGAGCTGCGCAAGCGGTTGCCGAACTGCAGCCAGCGCATGCTCACGTTGCAGTTGCGGGAGCTCGAGGAGGACGGGTTGGTGAAGCGCACCGTCTACGCCGAGGTTCCGCCGCGCGTGGAGTATGAGCTGACCGCCTTCGGCCGCTCCCTGGAGCCGGTGCTGATGGGGCTGCGGGAGTGGGGGGAGAAGTACAAGCGCCGGCTGCAGCGCGCGGCGTGAGGGCGCGGGGCTCCGAGCGGACGCGGAGCGTCCTCATGGCTGCGCCGCGAACTCCATCGACCATCGACGAGTACCGGACGCATCCGTGAGCGTCGCTTGTGTGTCAGCGGGCGGGGAGCGCAAGGTGTGGGCCCGGAAAGGTCCTCTGCGCTTCGTTCCGCATGCACGTCTTCGAAATCATCATCGCGATGCTGCTCGCGGGGGCGGGCCTCACGGTGCTGTCCCGCCGCATCGGGACTCCCTACCCGGCGATGGTGGCGCTCGCCGGGGCGGGCCTGGCGCTTGTCCCCGGTACGCCCACGCTCGACCTGGACCCCGAGCTGGCGCTCACGCTCTTCGTCGCCCCCGTGCTGTTGGATGCCGCGTTCGATGCGTCTCCTCGCGACCTCCGGGCCAACTGGCGCGCCGTCACGGGGCTGGCCATCGGGGCTGTCGGGCTCACCATCCTCGTCGTCTCAGTGGTGGCGCGCCTCTTGGTTCCCGACATGTCCTGGGCCGTCGCCATCGCGCTCGGGGCCATTGTGGCGCCTCCCGATGCGGCGGCCGCGACGGCGGTGCTCAAGCAGCTCCGCCCGCCGCATCAGCTCCTCGTCATCCTGGAGGGAGAGAGCCTCTTCAATGACGCGAGCGCGCTGCTGGTCTACCGCCTCGCCGTCGGGGCGGCGCTCGCGGGGACGCTGTCACCGGTCAGCGCCATTCCATTGCTGCTGGTCGTCACGGTGGGCAGTGTGGCACTCGGGTTCGTGTTGTCGCATGTGGTCCTCCGGGTGAACGCGCGGATTCACGACGTCGCCACCGCCGTGGTCGTCCAGTTCTGCGGGACGTTCGCCGTCTGGATGCTCGCGGAGCGGCTCCACCTCTCTGGCATCCTCACCGTCGTCGTCTTCGCGATGTTCCTGGCCCGGCGTGCCGCGGATGTCGTTCCGGCGCGCGTCCGCCTCCCGTCCTACGCGGTCTGGGACTTCGCGGTGTATGCGCTGAACGTGCTGGCCTTCATCCTGGTGGGCTTCCAGTTGAAGGAGATTCTCCTGCGCCTCGATTCCCCCACGCTATTCAAGTACACCGGAGTCGCCGCGGCCGTGTGCGTCGCGGCGATGGTCGCGCGCATCGTCTGGGTCTCGGCTGCCGCGGCGCTGGGCCGCTGGCTGCGCCGTCCGAGCTTGAAGGGCGCGCCAGGGCGGTATGACGGAGTCAGCCTGTCGAGGCGCTCGGCGGCGGTCGTCGGGTGGTGTGGCATGCGAGGGATTGTGACGCTCGCGGCGGCGCTGGCGCTGCCCGCGGGCGGGGCGGACGGGCCGGCGTTTCCCTACCGTGACCTGGTCTTGTTCACGGCGTTCTTCGTCGTGCTCGCGACGCTCGTCGTGCAAGGGATGACGCTGCGTCCGCTCATCAACCTGCTCCACCTCGAGGATGACGGCTCGGTGGAGCGAGAGGTCCAGTTCGCCCGTGCCGAGACCTTGCGCGCCGCGCTGGACGCCACGTCCACGCAGTCCGGCGAGGAGCTGTCGAGTCTGTTGCGCAGGCGCTACGAGGTCCTGCTCCGGCGCGCCGAGGCGGACCTGGCCAGTGGCGATGCCACGTCACCTGGGAGCGCCTCGGGCGACAGTCGTGTTTCGGAGGCCGACGCGGACACCATTCGCCGGGTCACCTCGGCCGAGCGGCAGCGACTCCTCGCGATGAGAGCGGACGGCACCATCGGAGACGCGGCCTTCCAGCGCATCGAGCAGGAGCTCGACCTGGAGGAGCTGGAGCTGCATCAACTGACGGGCCTGCAATCGGAGTGAGGAGGACCGAGGCCTCGAGACCCCCGGCCCCACGCCTCAGTAGTTCCAGGCGGTGCAGTCGGTCGTCGTGCGCGTGACGAACTCGGCCAGCGTGCGCAGGTTCCGGACGAACGTGCTGGTGTCGAGATAGTCGCCCGGCGTGGAGCCACTTCGCGGGCCGCTCGGGCTGTAGGTCGTGAGCCACTTCTCGTTGTTCACCGTCGCGTCGACGGCCTGCGCCGTGTCGGCGCGGAGCTGCTGGCACGTGCGCTTCATCACCGTCGTGTCGCTCGCCAACCGGTCGTACTCCGCGCGGAGGGCGGCGAGCTGCGAGGGGACCTCCCACGCGTAGTTCTGGTAGGTCGGCGGGGCCTGGGAGAACCGGACCGGGTAGCCGCCAGGCTTCACCGTGAAGAAGCCGAGGTTGGCTGGAGCGGTGTCGTCCAGTTCGATGTAGCGGTGGATGAGCGTGTCATTCGCATGGTCCACGGATTCCAGATAGGTGAGCGCGGTGCCGACGGCGTCGCGGTTCGCCGGAACGCTCGGGTCCAACTGGTAGAGGCGAAGCAGCGCCCACATGACGTCCTGGCTCTCCTGGCCGGCGATGGCTGGGACTTCCCAGTTGCGAGCCCAGCGCGGCTGCATCTGGATGTCATATTGCTGCGCCCAGGCGGGCTGCGGCAGCGGCAGCTGCGCGCGGCGAAGGAATCCGCCGAACGCGGTGCGCATGGCCTGATAGGTCGCGGCTCGCGCGGGATAGACCTCCCGCGCCCAGTTCAGCATCTCCACGAAGGCCGTCGCGAGGTTGTCGTTCAGCGTCGGGTCATCCCAGTACTCGTGGGTGTAGACGTTCGCGTAGCAGTGGGCGAGGCCGCACGACGTTCCAATGGAGGGCGGGTAGCTGGCCGTGAGCGCGGGCCGCGCGGCGACCGGACCGGCGAAGCCTTGGGGAAAGCCGCCATGCGTCGGGAACTGAGAGGTCTCCATCCGCGCGCGGGCATAGGACGAAGCCTCGGAGATGGCCGTGTTCGCGAACCCGAGGAGCTGGTCTGCGCGCATCATGGCGATGAGCGCGTTCTGGGTGGTCTGGTCGTCGTAAATCGTCGTCGTGCAGCCGCCGCAGCCGCAGCTCGCCGTGGTGTGGCGGTAGCACGCCGCCAGCGTCGGAGTCGCCTTGAAGTCCGCGTAGAGCCGCCAGCCTCCCGATTTGACCTGTCCCTGGCGCAGCGCCAAAGCCGCGTCCGTTGCATAGGTCTTGAGTGCCAGGGTGGCCGGGTCGGCGAGGGCGGCCTCGACGAACGCGACGACCACGTCCGAGGTGCCGGGCGACTGAATCATGATCTGCTCGTCGTCGAGCTGGATGTCGCCCCAGCGCTCGCTCAGGTTGTTGGCATTGTGATGCCACGCATACCCGCCGTGGCGCGCCACCTGGTCGTGGAAGTACTTCGCCGCGTTCCTCATCCGGCCGAGCGCCTTCGCCCGGAGCGGAGTCGAGGCCGCCTGGACCGCCTCTTCGGGCCGGGTCGCTTCACCCTCCATCTCGGGTTCCATCGGTGCGCAGGCGAATGTGGAGAGGAGCGGGAGGAGCACGACCACGGAGAGTCTTCTCATCCGAGCCACGCTAGTGGATTGCGTGTGACCCCCGCACCGCCGAATCCGCGTGCGGCCACGTTCAAACTCTCTTGGGATGGGAACTGTGCTCGACTCTCGAAGCTGTCGTAGGTCATGCCAGTGCATGGGCTGGCATCCGGGCGGTGGGGGGATGTCGCACGGGTTGGCGCTCATGACGTGGCCGGAGGAGAGCCTCCAGATGCGTCCAGCACCGGGCTCCGGGAAGCCCAGGTCTGCTCCACGCCAGGGGAGGGTGGAGCCGGTGTCTGCCGGGCGAGGAGGAGGCCGCGGTCGCGGGCATGCTCCACCTGCGCGACGCGATGGACTTCTTCGAGACCCGCTATGGGAAGTTTGTCTTTGGCGACAAGGCGGGCTCGGTGTCGGCGAACTTGGGGCCCAAGGCCAAGGGGGGCATGGAGCACCATCCGTTCTGGCACGTGGCCTCGCCGTCGATGGGGGACCGCCTGGTGCATCACCACGAGGCGGCGCATGGCTGGTATGGGAATGGCGTGCGCATCCAGTGCTGGGAGGATTTCGTGCTCTCGGAGGGGACGACGGACTACCTCACGGCCCGCGCGGTGGGCGCCACCGAGGGCGAGGCCGCGGAGGCGAAGCTGTGGGAGTCGCGGCGCAAGGACCTCGAGAAACTGGTGGCCAGGCGCGACACGGTCGTCCTTCCGGATGCCACGTGCAATGCGATTGAGATGAGCACGCACCCGCTCGCCTCCCCGCTGCCCTACCTGAAGGGAAGCCTCTTCCTCCACGAGTTGGAGAAGCAGGTGGGCACCGCCGCCCTGGATGGGGCGCTGGCGCGCTTCTACCAGCTCCATGTAGGCAAGGCGGCGCGCATGCAGCAACTGCTCGACTTCGTGAAGGCGGAGACGGGGCATGACCCCGAGCCGCTCGCGCGGGCGTGGCTGCGAGGGCTGGGGGTCCCCGGTGCTCGCCCCCTGACGTCGGGACAGACACCGTGAGCGAGGAGGGCTGCCGGTCGGGCATCCGCCACCCACCTGGCAAGCTGCCTGCCCCCTCCTGATGGTCCTGGGGAGAAGTCCCGCTTCTCCCCTATGCTCCAGGTCCCCACCGGGAAAGGACACGTCGTTACCATGCAAGAGCGTTTGGCGGGCACGTCGATGCGGGCCATGAGCCTGGGATTCGGTCTGGTCGCGGCCAGCATGTTGACGGCCCAGGTGGTGCTCTCGCGTTTGTTCGCGGGGACGATGACCTACTACTACGCCTTCATGCTCATCTCCCTGGCGATGCTGGGGTTGGCCTCGGGTGGGCTCCTGGCGCGGCTGGCCCATCGCTTCTTCACGCCCGAGCGGATGCTGCGCCACGTGGCGGTGCTGAGCCTGCTGGCGGGCATCTCCGGCTTCCTGGGCGTCCTGGGGATTCTCGCCCTGCTGCCGTACGTGAAGTTCGGAGGCGCCTTCCGCGTCTACGCGCAGGAGTTCTGGTCCCTGGCGGCCATCTTCTGGTGCGCCTTCCCGCTGTTCCTCTTCGGCGGGCTCGTCGTCTCGCTCGTCCTGTCGCACAACCGCGAGCGCTTCCACCGGCTCTACGCGGTCGACCTGGTGTTCGCCGCGCTGGGGTGCATCGTCGCGGTCTTCCTCCTGGATGTGAGCACGCCGGTGGAGGTCATGCTCGGCACGGTCTGCATCCTGCCGATGGTGGCGGCCATCCTGTTCGCGCTGGCGGGGGGGCTGCGCACCACCTCGCTCGTGTCGCTGGGGTTCACCCTGGCCTTCGTGCTGCTCGGGACGTTCCTCACGCAGGTCCCCTCCATCGCCAGGCCGCCGCACGTGAGCTGGCTGGGGGCGCCCACGGTGGTGTCGGAGTGGAACTCCATCTCCTCCGTCCGGGTGCACCCCACCCACTTCTTCACCTGGTCCCTGAGCGGGAACTACGCCGGGCGGAAGTTCCGGATGATGGACCTGCTCATCGACGGCCTCGGGGGGACGCAGATTGTCGAGTTCAATGGCAATCCCGAGGCGCTCTCCGCCTACACCTATCTCGACTACGACCTGACCGCGCTCGCGCACAAGCTGGTCCCCGCCGAGGGACGGCAGCTCATCATCGGCCCGGGCGGCGGCGTGGATATCCTCCAGGCCGTGCGCAAGGGGCGCAAGGACATCACCGCGGTGGAGATCAACCCGCTGGTGGCGAGGGTGGTGAATGAGGACCTCGCGAGCTTCTCCGGCCGGCCCTACCACCTGCCTGGGGTCGACCTGCACATCGAGAACGGGCGGACGTTCGTCAAGCGCTCCCGCGAGCTGTGGGACCTCATCACGCTCACCTGGGTGGACACCGGAGGGAGCGCGACGGCGTTGGCGTTCAGCGAGAACTACCTCTACACGGTCGAGGCCTACCAGGACTTCTTCCGGCACCTGACGCCCGATGGCTACATGGGCTTCCTGCGCGCGCTGGGCTCCAGCGAGGTGGTGCGCATCGACTCGATGCGGGGCCTCACGGTGGCGCGCGAGGCGCTGGAGAAGCTGGGCATCCAGGATGTGGGCAAGCACATGCTGGTCGCGGCCGTGGCGAGCCCCCATTTCTCGCGTCCCATGTGCTTCGTGCTGGTGAAGCGCTCGCCCATCACTCCCGCGGATGTGACGACCACGCGAGCACATCTCGATGCGATGGGATTCCAGGCGCTCTGGTTGCCGGACGGCTCGCTCGATGTGGCCTCCATCCCCAAGCCCTTCACGGGCTGGGGGCGGTTGATTCACGACATCATCACCACCCCGGACCCGGCGCGGTTGTGGGCGGAGGGTCCGTTGGACATCGCCCCCGCCACCGACAACAACCCGTTCTACTTCGTGGAGCGCGCGGGCCCCTCGCGGGCGGCCGGCATCGGTGTGGTGGAGTTGCGGCGCCTGGTCTTCATCCTGCTGGCGCTGGTGGTGCCCTTCCTGGTGCTGCCGCTCTTCCAGTTGGCCCGGCAGACCGAGCGGCTGGGCAGGTCGGGCTGGGCCTCGCTCGGCTACTTCTCGCTGTTGGGTGTGGCCTTCATGCTCGTGGAGATGGAGTTCTTCCACGTCTTCGCGCTCGTGCTGGGGAGCCCCACCATCACCTTCGCCACGGTGCTGGCCAGCATGCTGGTGGCCAGCGGAGTGGGGAGCCTGTTCGCGCAGCGGCTCGCCCGTGCGCGGCCGGTCATGATGGGTGGGCTCTTCCTCTTGCTCGCCGCGGGGCTGGGGGCGTTCCTGACCTTGAAGGGTCCGGTGCTGGAGGGCGTGGTGGGACTGCCGCTCTCCACGCGCATCCTCGTCACGGCGGTGCTCATCGCGCCGTTGTCGTTCCTGATGGGGATTCCCATGGCCCTGGGCATGTCGCTCATCAGCGCCCGGAAGGATTTGGTGCAGTGGGGGTGGGCGCTCAATGGCGCGTTCTCCGTACTGGCCAGTGCCGCCGCCATCTTCGTGGCCATCCATTTCGGAACGGCTGTCACCTTCGCTCTGGGCACCGCCTGCTATGTGGGCGCGGGCGTCCTGGTCTGGGTGATTCGTCGGACGCAGGTCCCCGAGGCCGAGAACAAGGCGCCGCCCGGCGATGACACGGGCATGGGGCAGCTCTCCGTTCAGGATGCGCCCAGGCCGGCGGCCCAGTCCCAGGCGTAGCGGGACGCCCGCGAAGACCTCATCCCTTGGCGACTCGTGGGTGGGTCATCACCGGCTAGTACCTGGCCTTCTTTCGAGGCTTCATCCCGGGATTCTTTTCGGGGTCGAGCGCGTCTGCCTTCCGCTTCAAGGAGCCGGGGACCGGGGCCTGGTAGGTGATTCTCAGGGTCGGGCACTTGAGGTGGAAGCCCGTGAGGGTCTCGATGCCATGCAACGCCTCGTTGCAGGTACGGCAGAGAATGAAATCCCGCCGGAAGGCCTTGAAGGCGAAGGGGTCCTTGCGTCGCAGGATTTCGACGATGACACCGTTGTGGTCACTGTAGGCATAGACCTTCTCGCCAATCTGGGTGAACTTGTCGGTGAGCCCGTGGAAGACAAACGCGGGTGAATAGTCTTCATCCGTCGTGTCGCCCCCCACGACCTTGTTGTCCTTGATCTTCGCGGCGACATGACGCGTACAGGCGATGTCGAAGTGCGTGTCGAACCCGCTGTTGGTTCCCGAGATGCTGCAGATGTCATGGCCTCCGAACTTCACGAGCTCCTGTTGCTGGCCGTGGATGCTGGACACCCAGTCGCCTCCCCCCAGTTCCCCTCGCAGGGAGTTCTGCACGAAGCCGGAGCTCTTTTGATTCGTGTCTCCAATCAGGAGGTCGAGCTCCTCCTGCCCTGTTGAACGACGCGCATTGTTCTTCAGGTACTCCACGACCTTCGTCTTGTTCGCACAGATGTTGTTGGGCGTGTGCACGAAGGCCACCAGCCAGCCCATGACCGTCAAGGTCATGCAGATGGCGTCTGCGTTCTTGTTGCTCTTGAGCGTCTTGTCGTAGCGATGGATCTTCAGGTCGAACGAGTTGAATTCGGTGTGTTCGTTCAGGAGCACCGTGAAGCGGTGGCGGGAGTCACCCGTGGGGTTCATGCCATAGACGACCTTGTAGCCATTGAAGATCTTCCCCTTCAGCTCCTTTCCATGGAGTTCCCCGAGCACGATGATGTCGGGCTGTCGGCAGGTGCCTTCATCCACCTCCGTTCGATTCATCGTGCTCTTGACGATGGTGTCGATGACACCTTCCAGGAACTCAAACAGCTTGTCCTCGTCCTTCGTCTTCTTGAAGCTCATCGAGAGTGACTTGGAAGAGGAGTCGTTGGCGAACTCCACTTCCATCTCCTCCTCGACGATCTTGTTCAGGGAGGGGTCGAAGACGGGAACGTGGAAGCCCACCTTCTTGCTGACCTTGTCGATGTCGTAGACCCTGTTGGCGTTCTTCTGGGCCCGGTGTTTGAAGGAGTTGCCGCTCAGGACGGAGTTCGCCGAGTTATCCGTGTTTCCGACGGACTCCAGTGATTGATAGACAATCAGCATGCGATGCTCCTTCGAGCGGGCTCCGAGGGTCTTGAGCTTCAGTATATCTTCGACGCTCCGCCGAAGTCGTCCAGGGCCGACCCTGCTCGTCTTTGGTGCATCGCCGCTCTACACTGCCTCCCTACTGGAGGCTGGATGCACCCGAAGAGACTTCACCGGTTCCCCTCGACGACGGTGTTCTCGCTGCTCGTCGGGGTCTCGCTCGCCTGCTCCGCGGGTTGCTCGGGCGATGACGCGTCAGGCGTGGACGTGCCCAACCCGCTGACCAACCCCAAGGACGGCCCACCCGCCGGCAATCCGAACGCGGAGGCCACGTGCACCGTACCCGCCGAGGCGGGTCTCGCCGATGTCTCCAGACCCACCACCGTCGTCGGGACGGGAACGCCGGCGAGCTGCACCAGCGCGGCCTTCATCGACGCCGTGGCCCGGGGCGGAGTCATCACCTTCGATTGCGGACCGGAGCCCGTGACGCTCACGCTCGACAGGACGGCCAAGGTCTTCAACGACAAGGGACCGGACATCGTCATCGACGGCAAGGGGTTGGTGACGCTCAGCGGGGCGGGCAGGCACCGCATCCTGTACATGAACACCTGCGACCAGAAGCAGGTGTGGACGACCTCCCACTGCGACAACCAGGACCATCCCCGGTTGACGCTCCAGAACCTCACGTTCGTGGATGCCAGTTCGAAGACGGAGTCGGAGTTCGACGGCGGCGGGGCGGTCTGGGTGCGCGGCGGGCGGGTGAAGGTCATCAACTCCCGCTTCTTCAACAACGCGTGCGCCGATGTCGGGCCTGACGTCGGTGGTGGCGCGCTTCGGGTGTTCAGCCAGTACAACAACCTGCCCGTCTTCGTGGTGAACACGACCTTCGGTGGCAAGGAGGGCTACGGCGGGGTCTGCTCCAACGGTGGCGGCATCAGCAGCATCGGCGTGTCGTGGACCCTCATCAACAGCCTCTTCTCCCACAACCGGGCCATCGGCAACGGCGCGAATCCCGCGGGTCCGGGCACCCCGGGCGGAGGCAGCGGCGGCGCCATCTACAACGACGGCAACAAGATGACGCTGTCACTCTGCGGCACGCGAATCGAACACAACGAAGTCAACGCCCATGGCAGCGCCATCTTCTTCGTCAGCAATGACCATTCGGGCGACATCCGCATCGACCGCTCGGTCATCCGGAACAACCGGGGTGGGTCCTGGTACGTGACGTACCCGCAGATCTCCAATCACACGGATACGCCCATCGCGGTCACCCACTCGACGATTGAGTGAGGGGCTTTCACTCGCACTCGCCGCCAGGTTTGTCCTGTCGTCGGAAAGCTGTCTATCCTGGCAAGGCAGCACAGACCTTCGAGCCAGGAGAATGACATGCGAGTGGCAATCATTGCCGGACTGATGGCGGTGGGGCTGATGGCGGGTTGTGGTGGCGCGGAGGGAGGGGAGGAGTTCGTCAGCCAGGAGGACCCGGGGCAGGTCGAGCAGGGCGTGACGCGCGCGGAGTGCATCAACGCCTGTGATGCGAAGTGGTACCAGTGCATCTACGGCGGTGGCGGCACTCCGCGGCCCACCTGTGACAGCTACAAGGCGTTCTGCATCTCCCAGTGTCCCCCGGCCTAGGGACGCGGCGGAGCCCAGATGGCGCTGTGGGCCTCCGGTGCGTCGGGGGACTCCTGCGCGGTGTAGAAGTAGGCCGCGATGGCCGCGCGCCCCCGCCCCTCGGGACACTCCAGTGGGGTGGGGTGGCCATGCCAGTGCGTGTCGCCATGGGCCATCACGACCAGGCGGTCCAGCCGCGGCGCGATTCGCGTCTCGCACCGGGAGAGGTCGGCGTTCCACAGCTCCAGGTCACCGCCCCAGGCGGACTCCCATCCGGGGTTCAGGTAGTAGAGGACGGTGAGCCGCCGTGAGAGCGCGCGGAAGCGGTCGCGGTTGAAGTCGGCGTGCAGCGCGAGGTGGCCTCCGCGCAACGTGAGGTGCAGCCCGGCGCCCCGGAAGTGTGGGTCCGCGATGAGCCCTTGCACGCCGGTGAGCGTCTCCAGGAAGTCGATGAACGACATGCTGGAGAACTCCGACAGCAGGTGCCGGAGCGCTCCAGGTACATCCTCGAACGCCTTGCGTTGAAGCTGTCCCAGGCGTGCCGCCTGTTCCTGGTGGTCGCGGCGCTTCCAGTGGGCGTCGGTGGCTCCCGGGAAGACTCCGGCCAGCCCGGACGCCAGCGGTTCCCCCAGGAAGCCATCGATGACGACGTGGGGATGAGGCCGTGCGGCGCCGTAGCTGTCGCGATGGGCGAGCGCGAGCGCTCGCAGCGCTGTCCGGCCGAGAAAGAAGCTGGGACCCCGCAGCGGGCCTTCTTCGAGGGTTGCGACGCTCACGGATGCTCCTCCACTACCACATGCCTCGAGCGCCGACGCGCCGCCCGCCAGCCGAGCAGGATTCGTGCTCCCCAGGCAAGGCTGCAAGCAGGCCCGTTCGCTGCACGCCGGAGCCCGTTGGCTGCTCCCGCTCGGACGGGGCCTGGGTTCGGGCGTAGGATCCACTGGCCGTGGAATCCACCTCTCCCGCCGCGAGTTCCGTCCTGTTGTCCTCCGCCGAGACGCTTCGGCCGGCTCCCTCCGCGTCCGCGTTGCCCCAGCTCGTGCGCGGCCTGCCGTGGTTGATGCTCATCTTCGCGGTGCCGGGCATCATCACCGCGAGCCACACGTGGTTCTACGCCCAGGCCAAGGACCCCACCTACCCCTTTGCCCGGGCGCTGGTGATGCAGGTGCCGCCCTGGCAGTACTGGGCGCTCGTCACGCCGCTCATCCTCGCGCTGGGCCGGCGCTTTCGTCTGGAGCGCGGCGTCTGGCACCGGAGTCTCGCGGTCCACCTGACCGCCCTCGCCGCGGTCATGGTTCCCTACTCGACGCTCATCTACTTCCTCTCCCGGGCCGTGGGAGAGAAGTTGATCAGCGACGGCACCCTGGGCCAGCTCCTGCCACTGCTGATGGCCAAGTACGTCGTCACGAGTCTGCTCGTCTACGGCGTCATCGTCGCCATCGGCTCCGCCGTCGAGTACCACCGCCGCTTCCGCGAGGGCGAGCTGGCCCAGTCCCAGCTCGAGACGCGCCTGGTCCACGCGCAGCTCGATGCCCTGCGTGCCCAGCTCCATCCGCACTTCCTCTTCAACACGCTCAACGCCATCTCCGTCCTCGTGCGCAAGCAGGACACCGCGGGCTCTATTCGCATGCTCACCGGTGTCAGCGAGCTGCTGCGCATGGCGCTCAACAGCACCGGCCGCCAGCTCGTCCCCTTCCACGAGGACCTCGACTTCCTGGAGCGCTACCTCGACATCGAGCAGACCCGCTTCCGGGACCGGCTCCAGGTGGCGCGCGATATCGACTCCGCCGCGCTTGGCGCGCTCGTGCCCAGCCTCATCCTCCAGCCGCTGGTGGAGAACGCCATCAAGCATGGCCTCGCAACCCGCTCCGGCGCCGGACGCGTGGAGCTGCGTGCCTCGCGAGAGGGGGCGCGGCTGGTGCTGGAGGTGCTCGACGACGGCCCCGGGCTCGTTCCTGGCTGGGACCGTCATGACGGCTGCATCGGCGTCGCCAACGTGCGCGCCCGCCTGAACCAGCTCTACGGCGCGGGCCACGTCTTCACGTTGGAGAACCGCGCCGGAGGCGGTGTGCGCGCCCGACTGGAGCTTCCCTTCCAGGCCGCTTCGGCGGAGGCGCACGCGACATGAACGCCGCCGTCGCCATCCGCACGCTCGTCGTGGATGACGAGCCCCTCGCGCGCGAGGGATTGCGCCTGCTGCTGGCCACGGACCCCGAGGTCAGCGTGGTGGGCGAGGCAGGCAACGGACCGGAGGCCGTGCGCCTCATCCGTGCGCAGCGGCCGGACCTGGTCCTGCTGGACGTCCAGATGCCGGAGCTCAACGGCTTCGAGGTGCTCTCCCACCTGGGCCCGGGCGAGGTGCCCGCGGTCATCTTCGTCACCGCGTATGACCGCTACGCCCTGCGCGCCTTCGACATCCACGCGCTCGACTACCTCCTCAAGCCCTTCCGGGATGACCGCTTCCACGACGCCATCGGCCGCGCCAAGGCTCAAATCCGGCTGGCGCGGATGTCCGACCTCAGCCATCGGTTGATGTCCGTGCTCTCCACCTACGGCGAGCGTGATGGCGCTCCCGCCCCGGCGCCCGCTCCCGCGCCGACCGAGAAGTGGGTGCGCCGGCTCGCCATCCGAGACTCGGGCCGCGTGGTGTTCCTCGACGTGGACGAAATCGAATACATCGAGGCGGCCGACTACTACGTGCAGATTCACGCGGGCGGAAAGGCCTACCTCCACCGCGAGACGATGCAGGGCCTGGAGGCGCGCCTGGACCCGGAGCGCTTCATGCGCATCCACCGCTCGGCCATCGTCAACTCGAGCCGCATCCGCGAGCTGCGCAGCGAGGGCCGCAGGGACCTCGTCGTGGTGCTCACCGGTGGCGCGGAGTTGCGCGTCGCTCGCAGCCACCGCGAGAAGTTCCAGCACCTGCGCTGAGCCGCGAGACACGCGGCACGGACTCTTGCCCGTTCGCCACGACTCCGTGACGTGCAATGGCGTCCCGGTGCGATGTCGCGCCCCTGGTGGTCCGTTCACCGCTCCTCGTCAGTGACCGGGATTCCGGCGATGTGGCGCCGCGCCCCGCATGGCCCGTTCGCCGCACGGTGGTGCCGGTTCGCCGCATGTCCGTCCCCACCGGCTGAACACTCCGCCCGCGCCGCGCTCGCGAGGGCACTGTGCCTCCCGTCACCCAGTCACCCACGGAGGCACTCCATGCCGCGCAGGTCTCTTGTTTCCTCGTTGCTCGCCCTCGGTCTGACGTTCGCCCCCGCCCTCGCCACCGCTGGCGAAGGTGCCGAGTGCACCCAGGGCAAGTTGTCGCTCCAGACGGTCATCGACAAACACCTCAAGGCCCTGGGCGGCAAGGAGCGGCTCAAGGCCGCGAAGTCCTACCAGTTCACCGTCGTCGCCACGGAAGGCGACACCGTCACCACCACCACCGTGCGACGGGCCCGCCCCAACCTCGTGCGCCACGACACCGTCACCAACGGCACCCAGGTCGCCAAGGTGTTCGACGGCAGCCAGCTCTGGATGGTGGAGGGCTCGGCCGCGCCTCGACGGGTGGAAGGGGAGAAGAACAAGGTGATGGCGGAGGGCGCGTTCTTCGACGACGCCCTGCTGGACCCGAAGGCCCGGGGTGTCGCGCTGGCGATGGACGGTGTGGAGGAGGTGAACGGCGCTCCCTCGTTCAAGCTCGTCCTCACCCGTGGCTCCACCACCGAGGTCCGCTTCATCGACCAGAAGTCCTTCCTGGAGGTGCGCCGCATCTACGCGGGAATCCACGAGGGCAAGCCGTACAACAAGGCCATCACCTACTCCGACTTCCGCACCGTGGATGGCATCACGGTGAGCCACCGCCTGAAGTGGGAGGGCGACGGCCAGCACGGTGAGAAGGTCGTCCAGGACGCCCGCTACGACGCGCCCATCGACGCCTCCATCTTCAAGCTGGCGCCCCCGCGCAGCTAGCCGCACCGCATGCCCGTGCTCCCGAGCGTGCCCTCCGCGCTCTCGGGAGTGCCAACCCCACCCGGGACGGGAGCGCGGCTTCGCGCGGTGGTTCCCGTCCTCCATCCACGTCTGGCGTATGGCAACCACTTCCGTCCTTCTCCTCGCGCTCGTCGCCGCGTCGGTTCAGTCCGAGTTCCCTCCCGTCGTCGTCCCACCCAGGGTGGAGGACGCGATGCTCGCCCCCGTCCCGGCCGCCGCGCAGCGGGTGACGACCTGGGATGAAGCGCTGGCCCTGGTGCGTGAGCGGTCCACGGACCTGCGCGGCGTGGAAGCAGGGGTGCGGCGCGCGAGTGGCCGGTGGCGCCAGGCGCTGTCGGCGCTGCTGCCCAACGCACGGGTCCAGGCCAGCGTGGCCCTGGACGTGCTCAACCCCGACACGCCCGCGGTGGTGAACCCGGGCCTGGGGACGGGCGCTGGCGCGAACGGGCGCACGCCCACGGTGCCGCTGGGCACCGTCACCGGGACGCTGACGCAGTCGGTGGTGGACCTGGGCGCGTGGAGAGGGCTGTCGTCCGCCAGGGCCTCGGAAGAGGGCGCGGTGGCGAGCCTCCAGGACGTCCGGCGTCGCCTCACGCTGGGACTGGCGCAGGCGCTGGTGGCCACCGTGGCCGCCGAGCGCGCCGCCGAAATCAACCGCGTGGGCCTGCGCCGGGCCCTGGAGAGCGCGGCCCTCACCCAGCGCACCTTCGAGCTGGGCGCGGGCACGCCGTTGGACGTGGTGCGCGTGAGTCAGGACGTGGCGGTGGCGCGCGGCGTGCTCATCGCGGGTGACGAACAACTGCGCCAGGCCCGCGAGGCGCTGGGGCTCTCGTTGGGCTTCGGCCACGCCGTGGGCGTGGACTCGACCTTCAACCTCCAGGGACTGGTGGAACGGACGCGCCAGGACTGCGCGCCGCTGGAGCGCCTGGACGCGCGGGCGGATCTGCTGGCGGCGCGTGCGCAGGTGGAGTCCGCGCGTGACAGCCGGCGTCAGGCGTCCGCGGGCTACCTGCCCACGCTGGGCATCTCCAGCACCCTCCTGGGGCTCACCACGGACCCGGGCTTCGGCCGGTTCGCCACCTGGAATGTCGCCGCCGTGCTGTCGGTGCCTCTCTGGGAGGGCGGCGGTCGCGAGGGCCTGGTCCGTGAGCGCACGGGCGTGGAGGAGCAGGCAGCGGCGGCGCTGGAGAGCGCGCACCGCGACGTGGTGCTGGAGGTGACCCAGGCGCGGCGCGGCGTGGAGGTCGCCGAGGCGCTGGTGAAGACGGCGGTCGAGTCGAGAGAGCTCGCGGAGCGGACCGACAAGCTCACGCGTCGTGCTTTTGAAGTGGGCCGTGGCAGCAGCCTCGAGCTGGTGCAGAGCGGAGCGGCCCTTCGCCAGGCGGAGCTGAACCTGGTGCTGCGTGAATTCGAGCGAGTCCAGGCACGCCTGGCCGCATTCCTGACGGAGGCCCGGTGCGACTGGTGAAGTGGGTGCGTCCCCTCGAGGCGCTGAAGAAGTCGGTGTGGCGTGTGGCAGTGGTTGCGACGGTGGCGGGTTGTTCGGGGCAGAAGGCCGCCCCGGCGGCGGCTCCTCCTCGCGAGGTGGAGGTGGTGGTGCTGGCTCCCCAGGAAGTGCGGGACACCAGCGAGTACCTCGGCTCACTGTTGTCACGGCGAAGCGTCACGGTGCTGCCACAGGTGGCGGGCTCCGTGCGCCGCATCCCCGTGCGTCCCGGACAGCAGGTGGAGGAGGGCGCGCCGCTGGTGGAGGTGGACGCGAGAGAGGAGTCGGCCGCGCTCGACAGCGCCCAGGCCCAGCTCAGCTCGTCACAAGTGAACCTGGAGCTGTCGCGCCGCACGCTGGCCCGCACGCAGGCGCTTCATGGAGAGGGCCTCGCGAGTGAGCAGGAGTTGGAGGGTGCCCGCGCCCAGGTGCAGGCCGCCGAGGCCGCCGCGCGCTCCTCCGCCGCGCAGGTGACGCAGCGCCAGGTCCAGCTCCAGCTCAACGTGGTGCGTGCCCCCTTCGCTGGCACCGTGGGTGACGTGCTGGTGCGGGTGGGCGACTTCGTCGGTGCCTCCACGGAGCTGACCAGCGTGGCCCAGGCGGATGTCCTGGAGGTGAGCGTCTCGGTGCCGTCGTTCCGCGCGCGCTCGATGAAGCCCGACACGGTGCTGGAGGTCCTCGACGCCCAGGGCAGGGTGGAGCTCACCAGCACCGTCTTCTTCATCGCGCCCCAGGCCGACCCTCGCACCCAGTTGGTGGAAGTGAAGGCCGCCTTCCGCAACACCGTGGGCCTGCGTCCCAGTGAGCTGGTGCGCACGCGCATCGTCTACTCCCAGCGTGATGCCCTGCAGGTTCCGGCGCTCGCGGTGGTGCGCCAGAGCGGCCAGCCCTTCGCGCTGGTGGTGCACGAGGAGGGTGGCAGGGCGGTGGTGGCTCGCCGCCCCATCACCCTGGGGCCGCTGGGGGACAGGACCTATGTCGTGGAGGGAGGCCTCAAGGCGGGAGACCGCGTGGCCGTCTCAGCCATCCAGGCCCTGCGAGACGGCATGCCCGTGACGTTGAAGGCCGCCGCGTCCTCGCCCCGCGCGGAGGCCGCGCGGAACACCCCTCACGAGAGCCCGCGCTGAGCGCAGGGGACCCAAGCGCACCATGTTCATCGACTTCTTCATCCGCAGGCCCGTCTTCGCCATCGTCTGCTCCATCCTGTTGACGCTGGTGGGGGCCATCGCCATCCCCACGCTGCCCATCGCCCAATACCCGGACCTGGCTCCACCGCAGGTGACGGTGACGGCCAACTACGTGGGCGCCAGCGCCGAGGTCGTGGAGAGCGCCGTCACGATACCCCTGGAGCAGGAGCTCAACGGCGTGGAGGGCATGCGCTACATCACCTCCACCAGCAGCAACGATGGCTCCAGTCAAATCATCATCACCTTCGAGTCCACCCGCGACATCGAAGTGGCCGCCGTCGACGTGCAGAACCGGGTGAGCCGCGCGGCCGCGCGCCTGCCCTCGCAGGTGAACCAGACGGGCATCGTCGTCAACAAGGCCTCCAGCCAGATTCTGTTGTCCGTGGCGCTCTTCAGCCCGGACGACCGTTACGACGTGAGGTTCCTCAGCAACTACGCCGACGTGAATCTCAAGGACGCCATCAAGCGCGTGAAGGGCGTCGGTGAGGTCCGCATCTTCGGTGAGCGAAAGTTCTCCATGCGCCTGTGGTTGGACCCCACGGAGCTGGCGCGGCGCAAGCTCACCCCGCAGGACGTGACGCGTGCGTTGCAGGAGCAGAACCTCCAGGTGGCCGCGGGCCAGGTGGGCCAGCCGCCCTCCGCGGCGAACCAGCCCTACCAGCTCGCGGTGCGCGCCCGGGGACGCCTGGTGGAGCCGGAGGAGTTCGGTGACATCGTCCTGATGCGCCAGCATGACGGCAGGAGCGTGCGGGTGAAGGACGTGGGCCGCGTGGAGATGGGCGCGGAGAACTACAGCACGCTCTTGCGCTTCGACGGGAAGCAGGCCGTGGGCATCGTCACCTTCCAGCTCCCCACCGCCAATGCGTTGGACGTGCGTGACGCCGTCTTCAAGGAGCTGGAGCGACTGTCCGCGCAGTTCCCCCCGGGCATGACGTACCGGACGGGCACGGACACCACGCTCGCGGTGCGCGCCACCGTCCACGAGGTGCTCCGGACGCTGGTGGAGGCGATTGTCCTCGTCATCCTGGTCATCTTCCTGTTCCTGCACGGCTGGCGCAGCGTGCTCATCACCGCCCTCACGCTTCCCGTCTCGCTGGTGGGCACCTTCGCCTTCGTGCGGTTGATGGACTTCTCCATCAACACCCTCACCCTGTTTGGCCTCACCCTGGCCACGGGCCTCGTCGTCGACGATGCCATCGTGGTCATCGAGAACATCGAGCGACTCATGGTGGAGCGGAAGCTGTCGGCGGAGGAGGCCGCTCGCGAGGGAATGAAAGAGGTGTTTGGCGCGGTCATCGCCATCTCCATCGTCCTGGTGGCGGTGTTCGTCCCGGTGGCGCTCTTTCCTGGCACCACCGGCGCCATCTACCGGCAGTTCGCGCTGACCATCGCCGCGTCGGTGGCGCTCTCCACCTTCTGCGCCTGCACCCTCACGCCCGCCTTGAGCGCGCGGCTGCTCGTGCATCACTCGGGCGAGAAGTGGGTGCTCTTCCGCAAGGTGGACCAGGTGCTCGACGGAATTCGCGTCGTGTATGGCCGGAGCCTGCGCGGGTTGCTCAAGCGCCCGGTCATCCTCCTGGTGGCGTTCTTCCTGTGCATCGGCGCCACGCTGGCGCTGGTCCGGGCCACGCCCAAGGGCTTCATCCCCGACGAGGACCAGGGCTACCTGCTCGTCTCCGTGCAGGGACCGGAGGGGACGTCGCTGGCCGAGACGGAGAAGGTGATGGAGCAGGTGGAGGAGGTGCTGAGGGCGCAGCCGGAGGTGCGCGCCATCTTCGCCAACGGCGGATTCTCCTCCCATGGCACGGGCCCCAACATGGCCAACATCTTCGTCCCGCTGAAGTCGTGGGATGAGCGCCCGGGGAAGGACCAGTCGGTGGCCGCATTGGTGGAGCGGCTGCGCGAGCCCTTCGGGCGCATCGAGGGTGCGCGGGTGATGCCCTTTCAGCCTCCGGCCATCCGGGGAGTGGGCAGCGTCGGCGGCTTCCAGTTCATGGTCGAGGACGTCGCCGGTACCGCCTCGCTGGACCAGCTCGCCACCACGGTCCAGGAGCTGATGACCCGGGGCAACGAGGAGGGCCAGCTGCGCGGCGTCTTCACGGGCTTCAACGCGGACACGCCGCTGTTGGACGTGGAGGTGGACCGGCAGAAGGCCAAGGCGCTGGGGGTCCCCATCGAGCAGATCTTCAGCACGATGCAGGTCTACATGGGCAGCCAGTACGTCAACGACTTCAACTACGCGAACCGCGCGTACCGCGTCTATGTCCAGGCCGAGCAACAGTTCCGCGACAGCCCGAGCGACATCGGCGCCTTCTACGTGCGCAGCGACAGCGGGGACATGATTCCGTTGGAGTCGCTGGTGAAGGTGGAGCCCATGGTCTCCGCGCAGGGCATCCGGCACTACAACCTCTTTCGCGCGGTGGAGCTGAGCGGCCAGCCGGCGCCGGGCGTGTCCTCCGGTCAGGCCATGGACGCGATGGAGGCGCTCGCCGCGCAAGTCCTGCCGCAGGGAATGAGCGCGGAGTGGACGGGCATCAGCCTGGAGCAGCGGCAGAGCGGTGGAGAGACGCTGGCCATGTTCGGCCTGGGGCTCTTGTTCGTGTTCCTGGTGCTCGCGGCGCAGTACGAGAGCTTCAGCCTGCCGTTCGTCATCATCCTCTCCGTGCCCCTGGCCATCCTGGGCGCCCTGGGCCTGCAGTGGATGCGGGGGTTCGCCAACGACGTGTTCTGTCAGCTGGGGCTCGTCATGCTGGTGGGCCTGGCGAGCAAGAACGCCATCCTCATCGTCGAGTTCGCGGAGCAGCTGCGAAAGGGCGGCAAGAGCGCCGTCGACGCGGTGGTGGAGGCGGCGGAGGTCCGCCTGCGTCCCATCCTCATGACGTCGCTGGCCTTCCTGCTGGGCGTGGTGCCGCTGATGACCGCCCAGGGCGCGGGCGCCGCCTCGCGCAACTCGCTGGGGACGGCCGTGTTCGGCGGCATGCTCGTGTCCACGGTGGTGAACTTCGCCTTCATCCCTGGCCTGTATGTGCTGATGCAGAAGCTGCGCGGCGATGCGCGGCGTCCTGTCGGCGAGGCGGGTGTCAGGCCTCGAAGCGAGGAGCGGCTGGTCGAAGGCCAGGGCTGACCCGCCACGGACGCCAGCCATCGCGCGTCGCGCGCAACACCGTGCGCGCCCTGGTTGGCGGATGCTTGCTGGCATATCCTCCCGCGATGGTCTGGCCGTGGTCTCGTTCGAAGCGGATTCTGGGGAAGGCGCAGGAGGCGGAGCTGGTGGACGCCATCCGCCGCGCCGAGTCTGGCAACCGGGGAGAGGTGCGCATCCACCTGGAGTACACCTGCGAGGGCGGCAATGCCTTGTCCCGCGCCAGGCTCCTCTTCGCGCGGTTGGGCATGCGTCGCACCGCGAAGGACACGGGCGTCCTGCTCTACGTGGCCGTGAAGGACCGACAGGCGGCTGTCTACGCGGGCCGGGGTGTCCATGGCGCGGCGCTGCCGGGCTTCTGGCAGGAAGTGGTGGACCTGGTGGCCAAGGGCTTCCGTGAGGACGCGGCCGTCCCCGGACTGGTGTCGGCGGTGGAGCGCATTGGCGAGTTGCTGCGCACGGCGGCCCCGGGGCTCGATGTCGCGGGGAACGAGCTGCCGGACCAGGTGAGCCAGTCATGAGCACGTCGCAGCGCACCCAGGGCGCGCCGCCGACACACGTGGCCTATGACGACGTCAACGAGCTCATCGCCACCGCCACGCGGCTGATGCAGAAGGACGCGGCGCCGGAGACGCTCACGGCGGAGGACTTGCGGCGCATTGGCGCGGAGCTGGACATCCCCGCGCGCTACGTGGACCAGGCGTTGGAGGCCCTGGCACTTCGCCGCGAGGAGCAGGTCCAGGCGGCCCGCGCCCGCGAGGAGCGCTCACGCCTTCGGTCGGTGAAGCTGCGTCAGGGGGCCTGGGTGGGGGC
>NZ_JABXEM010000116.1:0-32311 GCF_013372595.1 Myxococcus sp. AM011 | reverse complement strand
CCCCCACACCCACGCCCAGGCACCGCCATGCGCGCCCTCCTCCTCGCCCTCGTCGTCACCACGGCCTCGGCCCAGCAGCCCGCGACTCCTGCCCCCAAGTCGTACCTGCTGCGCCCCACGAGCGTCTTCGACGGCGTCACCCCCAAGCCCCATGCGGGCTGGGTCGTCCTCGTCACCGGAGAGCGCATCATCGCCGCCGGCCCCGAAGCCCAGGTGAAGCCACCCGAGGGCGCGGAGGTCATCGACCTCGCCGGCACCACGCTGCTCCCCGGCCTCATCGAGGGCCACTCGCACCTGTTCCTCCACCCGTACAACGAGGCGACCTGGAACGACCAGGTGCTGAAGGAGGCCCTGTCCCTGCGCGTGGCCCGGGCCACGCAGCATGCACGCGAGACGCTCCTCGCGGGCTTCACCACCGCGCGCGACTTGGGCACCGAGGGCGCGGGCGACGCCGACGTCGGACTCAGACAAGCGATACAACAGGGCATCATCCCCGGGCCCCGACTGCTCGTGGCGACGCGGGCGCTGGTGGCCAGCGGCACCTACGGCCCCAAGGGCTTCGCCCCCGAGTGGCACGTCCCCCAGGGCGCCGAGGAAGCAGACGGCGTGGATGACCTGGTGCGCGCGGTGCGCGGACAGATGGGCCGGGGCGCCGACTGGGTGAAGGTCTACGGCGACTATCGCTGGGGCCCTTCGGGAGAGGCGCGCCCCACCTACTCACTCGAGGAGATGAAGCGAATCGTCGAGACGGCGAGCGACGGGGGCCGCCCCGTCTCCGTCCACGCCAGCACGCCCGAGGGCATGCGCCGCGCGGTGCTCGCCGGGGCCGAGAGCATCGAACACGGCGACGGAGGAACACCCGAGGTCTTCCGCCTGATGGCGCAGCGGGGAGTCTTCCTCTGCCCCACCCTGGCGGCGGGTGACGCGATGCTCCGCTACCGCGGCTGGAAGAAGGGCGTGGACCCGGAGCCCGCCTCCCTCCAGGAGAAGCGCGCCAGCTTCCGCGCGGCGCTCGCGGCGGGCGTGCCCATGTGCGTGGGCGGAGACTCGGGCGTCTTCACCCACGGGGAGAACGGACGCGAGCTGGAGCTGATGGTGGAGTACGGCATGACGCCCGTGCAGGTGCTCCAGGCGGCCACGTCCGGCAACGCGAGGATGCTGCACCACGAGGACCGGCTCGGGCGGGTGAAGGCGGGGCTCTTCGCGGACCTCGTCGCCGTGGACGGAGACCCCACGCGGGACATCTCCGCCGTGCGCAAGGTCCGCTGGGTGATGAAGAACGGAACGCCCTACCGCCGCTGACTCGCCAGGCCGATTCCCGCGGGCTCCGCGCAGGCCGCCTCCACCGCAGCGGGCAGGAAATCCCGCTCCGATGACGCCGTGGGCGCCACGTCATCCGAGGCCGCCCGCCGCCACGCATCCCGCAGCAGGAGAAAGCCCGCGACGAACAGCATCCCGTTGCGCGCCAGCAGCAGCAGCGTCTGGGGAATGTCCAGTCCGTACTTGTACGAGGGGCCCACGAAGACGCCCCGCGACAGGACGGCGGCGACGAGGATGAGCACGGGCACCGTGCGCGAACCGGACAAGAGCGCCAGCGCCGCCGCGCCCATCACCCACGTCAGGAACTGCGGGCTGAGCACCGGGTTGAGGATGATGAAGGCCACCAGCGGCCCCAACGCCAGGCGCGCCAGGTCCTCCATCCGCTCGGGGGCGCGACGACGCACGGACCACACGCCCACGGCGGCCATGCCCAGCGAGCCCACCACCCACAACCACCGGCTCACCGCCCTCACGCCCTCGGCGGCGGCGCCGTGCAGCTCGAACGCCGCGGGCGCGTGAATCCACCGCACGCCCTGGACCAGCCCCAGGTGATGCGAGGCCCACAGCAGCGAGGCCCCGAACGACTCCACCTGGAGCCCCCGGTCCACGTGGAACGACGCGAAGCCCCACCAGGGCCACACGGCGCTCAGCGGCAGCAGCGGCGCCACGCCCAGCGTCAGGCCCACCACCAGCTTGCCCAGCGTGCCGCGCTTCCAGGCGACGGCCAGGGCCAGCGGCACCAGCACCACCGGGTAGAGCTTCGTCACCACGCCCACCGAGAGCGCCAGCCCCGCCACCGTCTCGCGACGACGCGCCAGCGCGAAGAGGGCCGCCATCGTCAGCGCCGCGGGGATGAGGTCATAGCGCTTGAGGTAGTAGAGCGCCGCCATCCACGACGTCACCGAGTACGCCAGACACGGCACCACCGAGCGCCACGTCCGGCCCCACTTGCGCGCGCCCTCGGTCAACAGCACCCACTTGATGAACCCATCCATCACCGCGAGCTGGAGCCCGAAGAGCGGGATGAACTCCCACTGTGTCGAGCGCACCCACGCCGCGGGGATGAACCACAGGAGCGCGTAGGGCGGATACTCGAAGCGGAAGTCCTGGTTGGGCGTGGCGCCGCCGAGGAAGGCCCGCGCCGTCTTGAAGTAGAGGTCCAGGTCGCCGATGCGAGGCGAGAACGCGTACACCACGAGCGGCGTCACGCCGACGAGGAACGCGACCCAGTGCCAGGGCCCGAGACGGGTGGAAGCGGAAGTTGCGGGAAGAGGGGGTGTGGAGGCGGACACGCAAGCGCACTCTGTCCAATCCCGGCTGCTCTTGTCGCGGGGAAAGAGAGACACGGCGCCCCCTCCCCTGCCCGGCCACCACCCGAGGAGGCGAAGTCTACCCGGGTCGGCGTCACGAGCCGCGGGCCAGCGGCACCGCCACCACCCGCGTGAAGAGCCGCTCGACGTCCGCCCGAAGGCACAGGTCCGTGCCCTGGGAGAGCAGGGCCGCCGTGCCGGAGGCGATGCCCCAGCGCAGGGCGTCCGAGTACGACTGGCCCCGGGAGAGCGACAGCGTCAGCCCCGCCACGAAGCTGTCACCCGCGCCCACCGAGCTGTGCGTCTCGACAGGTGGCGGCGAGGCGCGAAGCTGCGTGTCCCGCGTCGTCAGGAGCGCGCCGTCCGCGCCCATGGACACGGCGAGGACCTCCGCCCGCCCCCGCGCCACCAGCTCCCGCGCCGCCGCGGCCTGGCTGTCCAGGTCCTCCGCCTTCATGCCCGTCAGCTCGCGCAGCTCGCGGCGATTGGGCTTGGCCAGGAACACGCCCTCCTCCAGCGCCACGGAGAGCGGCGTCCCGCTGGTGTCCACCACCACGCGCACGCCCAGCCCCTTTCCCAGTCGCGCGACGCGCGCATAGAAGTCCTCGGGAACGCCCTGGGGCAGGCTGCCGCTGGCCACGATGAACGCGGCGCCCGTGGCCACCTCGCCCACCGCGCTCAGGCAGCGCTGCCACTCGCGCTCGGAGAGCACGGGCCCGGGGAGGATGAAGCGGTACTCGCGGGCGCTGGTACCCTCGGCCACGGTGAAGCTCTCTCGGGTGGCGCCCTCCACGGGGATGGAGCGACGCAAAAGCCCCTTCGCCTCCAGCAGCTCCTCCAGCAGCAGTCCGGTGACACCGCCCCGCGTATAGACGGCGATGGACTCACCGCCCAGCTCCCGCACCACGCGCGCCACGTTGATGCCGCCGCCACCCGGGTCCCTGCGCACCGTGCCACAGCGAAGCTTGTGCTCCGGGGTGACCTCCGGCACCGACGTCGCGACGTCGATGGCGGGGTTGAGCGTCAGCGTCACGATGTGCGCCATGTGCCAGGTCTCCAGCGGTGGGGAGTGGACGTCCCTCTCGGAACGGGAAGCGCGAAGAGTGCCCCACCCGGAACGTCCTCGCCAGCGCGGGCGTTGCCATCCCCGCGCGGCTGAGGCGAGATGCGCCCCATGCCCTCGCCACGAGGCCCCACGCGGGAAGCGCTCGACGCGGCCATCGGCCGCACCATGCCGGACATCCTCTCGCGCGACCTGCGCGTGCTCTTCTGCGGCATCAACCCCAGCCTCTACTCCGTGGTGATGGGCCACCACTTCGCGCGCCCCGGCAATCGCTTCTGGCCCACGCTGCACCTGTCGGGCTTCACGCCCCGGCAACTGCGTCCCTCGGAGCAGGCCGAGCTGCGCGAGCACGGCCTGGGCATCACCAACGTCGTCGACCGCGCCACGGCGACCGCGGACCAGCTCGACAAGTCGGAGCTGCTCACGGGCGCCGTCTCGCTGGAGGCCAAGGTGCGCCGCCACCGCCCCCGCTTCCTCGCGGTGCTGGGCATGGGCGCCTGGCGCACCGCCTTCGCGAGGCCCAAGGCGCAGCTCGGGCTCCAACCGGAGACGATGGGCACCACGCGAGTGTGGGTGCTGCCCAATCCCAGCGGACTCAATGCCCACTACCAGCTCCAGGACCTGGCCCGCCTCTACGCGGAGCTGCGCAAGGCCTCCGACGAGGGCTGATGCCCGTCCACGTCAAACGATGAGCTTCGCCTCGCGCGCGAAGCGGGTGACGACGGGCTGCACCTTGGGGAACGCGGCGGCGTTGCAGGCCAGCAGGCCGCGCAGGTTCTGGAGCTCGGAGCCGTCATAGCGGTAAGGCGTGCCGCCCAGGTCCGTGAGGATGCCCCCGGCCGAGCGCAGCACCGCCTCCGGCGCGCAGTTGTCCCAGCGGTAGCTCTTGTCGCTGACGTGCAGATAGAGGTCCGCCTTGGACTCCGCGAGCAGGCCGCACTTGACGCCCACCGAGCCGGACTCCTGCTCCCGGGTGATGCCCAGCCGCGCCACCACCTGGTTCGTCAGCTTGGAGCGATGCGAGCGCGACACCACCAGCCGCAGCGACGCGGGCTCCGCCTCGTCCGACACGCGCAGCGCGCGGCGCGTGCCCGCGGACTCCACGAAGCCTCCCTGCCCCACCACGCCCGAGTAGAGCGTGTCGCCCACCGGCCGGTACACCACGCCCAGCACGGCCTCGGTGCCGATGGCCAGGCCGATGTGGATGGCGAACTCGCCGTTGCGGTTGACGAACTCCTGCGTGCCGTCGAGCGGGTCCACGAACCAGCAGCGCTCGAAGCGGCCGGCGACGGCGCTGTTGTCGGACTCCTCGGCCACCACGCCGTCACCGGGGAAGGCCCGGCGCAGCGCGTCCACGATGAGGGCGTTGGCCCGGGTATCCGCCTCCGTGACGGGCCCCTGGCCGCCCGCCTTGTCCTCGACGGAGAAGGCGGTGGCGTAGACCTCCAGCAAGAGGGCGCCCGCTTCACGGGCGACGCGGCGGGCGGTGTCGAGCTCGGTGTCGAGTGATGGCATGGGCGGACAGTCTGCCCTCGAATGGGGCCTGGGTGGGAAGTCGAACGTCGGGCAAGCCTGGGGCGAACCGCCCCACGCGGGGCGAATTGCCCCACGGGATTCGGTGTGCTCGCGAGGGAAGTTGGTGGCGCGGCTTCTGCACTGCACGAAGCGAACCGTGAGCGCTCGGGGAGCGGGCCCGCGCCCAGGCCCCCGAGACACCGTGAGGACAGGCCGAGATGATGAAAGCGCTGCTGGCGGGGTTGATCATGCTGTTTGGAGCGATGCTCGCCTTCGGGGGCGGACGCATGCTGTACCGGGCCCATGCGAGCGAGCGCTGGCCCACCACGGAGGGCACCGTGGTGGCATCGGGCGTGGAGACGGTGCGCAACCGGCGCAGCACCCGCTTCCATCCGGAGGTGCGCTACGAGTACGCGGTGGGCGGCCACACCTACTCGGCGGACACCATCTCGTTCGGAGGCAATGACACGGGCGCGCTGCCGGATGCCCAGCGCCTGACGCACCGGTATGCCTCCGGCACGAAGCTGCCCGTGCACTACGAGCCGGACGACCCGGCGGTGGCGTGCGTGGAGTGCGGCGGCGCGGGGACGTCCAGCTACGTGGTGATGCTGGGAGGCCTCGCCGTCGCCGGAATCGCGGGCGCGGGCATGGTGGACATGGCGCGCGCGGACGTGCGCGAGAAGCGCCGCCTCAAGGGACAGCGGCTCGCGCGGTAGCCTTCAGCGCCGTCGCAAGGTGAAGACCGGGCCATTCTGGGCGACGACGGTGTACCCGCCCAGGTCACCGTCCACGTTCTGGCCAAGCTGGAGCGGATTTGGGAACGTGGCTTCGTCGAAGAAGATGAGGAGCTTGTCGCGAGTGTCGATCAGCTCCAGGGGTCCCAAGGGAGCCGTCGCGAACACCTGCGGCACCGGGTCGGGGGCCAGCTCTTCTATCGTCTTGGTCAGGCTGACCGCCCACTCGTCCCGGTGGGACTGGATGCGCGTCTTGAGGTTCTGGAACACGACGGAGCCCCGGGCGGGGTTGGGGTTCATCCGGTGCTGGATGCGGGTCTCGCTCCAGTGTGCCTCGAGGAGGAACAGCCGCTTCTTGGCCTGGCGGACATTGTCGGGCGTGCCGTTTTCATTCAGCGAGAGGGTGATGTCCGCGCAGAACTGCGCATGAGACATGGACCGCATCGCCTCCAGACAATGGCCGAGCGAATACTTGCCCGCGTAGCTCTGATACACGCGCACCTCGTCACCCAGACGCTCGACCATGAATGAGTGAGGCTTGCGCGAGATGCGACAGTAGTAGGGGCTGGGCGTGTTCGTGAGCAGGGCCAGCAGCGCGAGGGTGCCGATGTCCGTCACGGCCGGCGCGTTTCCCCCCGTCGTGGTGACGTCATCCATCCAGGAGGACGTGGCGCCACAGGAGCCCGACTCCAGGCCGTTCTTGGCGGTGAACTCCACGTATTGGGCGAGCGTCATGGCACGCAGGGAGGCCACGGAGACCTTCAGGTCGAACTTCTCGACGACCTCCTCGAGGTCGCTCGTCGTGGAGCTCGCATAGGTGGCGAAGGGCTCGCCCACGAACATCTCGATGGTGGAGAGCGAGAGCCGCGACTGGAACTTCTTCCCGTCGGCGGCGGCACGTCCGAGCAACTCGTCGAGCGGCGGATGCGCATCCGAGCTCTGGATGTAGCGCTTGACGTCGAGTGCCTTCCCGCAGTGGGTGACCTTGCCGCGCCAGCCATTCCAGCACCTCAAGCAGATGAAGAACTTCTTGCCGCACTTGTCACACTCGAGGCGGACTTCCATGTCCTCGCGCTTGCAGAAGCTGCACAGCATGAAGTCTCCCAGTCAGGTGGGCCCCCTCAGAGCAAGCCGTGTACCCGGGAGGAACTCTCAGTAAAGACAAGGACCTCCATGGCCCGGTGCCTCGCCAGCGCGTCCGGACCGCACGCGCCCGCGTCCGCGAGGCACGCGAATCAGCCCGGTGCTCGCTCGCAGCAGAGCCACGCGTGCACGAGAGTGAATAGGATGCGGCGGGAACTTGGGACCTGGGGTGCTGGATGCGGCTGCGGTGGCTGCCGCCCTCCTTTCAAGCCCGGCGCGACTTCGGCCTGCTGGCGATTGAGACCATTCGAAAGGGCATCTGGCGATGAGCGTGGACGAGCTTGTAGAGCAGTTCGCGGACAACGTGGCCGCCCAAACGGACGCAATCTGGCGAGGCGATGCCAGGACCGGCAACAAGCACGCGAGAAAGTATATCTCCGCATTCGACACACTTCGCGAGCATGGAGATACAGGGCGCGAGGCACTGACGACGCTCTTCAAGCACCCGCGCATGGATGTCCGTGTCATGGCCGCCGCATACCTGCTGCGTTATCGAACTCAGGAAGCAACAGCCGTCTTGACGGAAGCCGCCAAGGAGGAGGGCTTCGTCCCCTTCAAGGCAGCGCAGGCGCTGAAACGCCGGGAGGAAGGGACCTGGGCTCTCGACGCGGAGTAGGTCGCGGGGGCCTGTCGAATAGCCGCCACATCCCCTCTCGCCCCTGCTCGCCAACGACACAGAGAACGGGAGACGACCCTGGACGCCGCCCACCCACGTCCTGCACTCCACATACCTCGGAGCGGAACACCGTGCGGCCTCGAGTCCCCTGTGTGAGGCTCCTTGCCTCTCGAAGGAGACCCCGAATGTCCGTCACCCTCCGCCCCGCCCAGCCCTCGGACGAGCCCGCCCTGGGCCGCATGGGCGCGGCGCTCGCCCGGCTCCACCACGAGTTCGACCCTCAGCGATTCATGCTCCCGGACGACGTGGAGTCCGGCTACCGCTGGTGGCTGGGACGCGAGGCCCGCAAGGCCGACGCCGTCGTCCTCGTCGCCGAGTTGGACGGTGAAGTCGTCGGCTATGCCTACGGCCGCGTGGAGGACGTGGACTGGAACGCCCTGCTGGACCGCTCCGGAGGATTCCACGACCTCTGGGTGGACGCGAAGGCGCGCCGCGCGGGCGTGGGCCCCCTGCTCGCAGAGGAGCTGATGCGCCGGCTGACGGCCCTGGGCGTGCCGCGCGTCGTCCTCCACACCGCCGCCAAGAACGAGCCCGCCCAGCGGATGTTCGCGCGCCTCGGGTGGCGCCCCACCATGGTGGAGATGACGCGCGAGGCGACCTCCACGCCCGACGCCCCCAAGAAACCCTGACGCCTCCGCTCAGATGTCGAAGATGAAGATGCCCCGCCACACGCCCACCCTCGCCCCGTGCGTGCGGCCCTTCATCGAGAGCTTCGTCGGTACGTTCTTCGCGGTCTCCACTCCTGCTGCCGCTGGTGGGGTGCGCCCGCGCCGCGGTGGGCGTCAGAGCTTGGGGATGAGGACCACGTCCTCGTCCTGCTCCAGGCGATACACCCCATCCACGCCCCGGCAGCGCTCGGTATGAAGGCGCAGCTTCCGGTCGAGTTCGCGGGCCTGCTCAGGGCTCATGGCCGCGAGCTGCTCCGCGGTGAAGCAGCCCTCGAGCACGAAGAAGCGGCAGAGCGTGTACATCTCCTCGAAGGTCTGCGCGACGAAGCCGCTCATCGTCGGGAGCACCTCGTGCGGCAGATGTTTGCCGCGCACGGTGTCCAGCATGAGTTCGCCGAAGTTCAGCGTCTCCGCGAAGTCACGGCACAGCTCGTAGGTGGGCCCTCGCGCGGCGGCCATGATGAGCAGACAGTAGCCTCCGGGACGGACGAACGAGAGCAGTCTGTCCATGAAGGCGCCCCAGTCGGCGAGGGGCACGTGGTACAGGACGTGTGAGCACAGGACGAGCTCGTACTGCTCGGCGGAGTCGAAGCGCTCCAGGGGCTCGACGAGGACCTTGGCATTGTCGAGCTTGAGTCCTGAAATCTGTTCACGGTTGGGTTCGAGCAACGTGAGTGAGCCGAAGTGCCGCGCGAGTCGCTCGGCCACCTTGCCGGACCCGGCGCCCACGTCCAGCAGCGCGCGCTGGAGCGGAAGCCCTGGGAGCATCCGCTCCTCGACGACGCGCGCGATGTTCTCGGGGTGGCGCGCGGTGGCGGCCAGCAGACGAAAAGCCGTGGCGTATTCCTGCGGCGACATCGTGATTCCCATATCAGCCCCCTGCTTCTGTTGAGATGCCAGTCCCAGTGCCCCGCGCTGGGATGGGCACCAGCGTATCGCCGCTTCGGGCGCGGAGCACCGGTCTGGGTGCGGGGGAGCTTGAGCGGCCATCGAGACGAAGAGGGCAGGCCGCCAGTGATTCCGGCGGCGTGCCCCTTTCGTCACATGCCCAGCCGGCGCACCAGCTCCGCCGGCACCGGATAGACAGCCTCCGTGGGCAGCAGGCGCGTGGCCTGGTCCGCGCGACCGTCGTCCAGGTGCTTGCGCAGCTTCCGCACCAGGGGCGTCAGGTCGGTGATGGAGACCACCCAGTCGTCCACGAAGCGCTGGATGATGCCTCGTCCCAGGCCCACCTGGATGCTGTCATGGGGCAGGCCCGCACCCCGCACCGTGCGCTCCGGGTCCCACTGGACATGGACGGATGCGCGCTCGAACGCCTGCCGCCAGGCCTCCGGCGAGCCGTGGGCCCTGGGCTCGTAGCCCGTGAGCACCGCCTCGCCGAGCGCCGCCTCCCAGCCGCTGCGCCGGATGCGCACCGCCAGCGTCCGCTCCTGCCCGCTCTTGCGGCCCCAGTTGGAGCGATGCATGAGCCACGGGAAGCTGGGTTTGATCCACGTCATCCGCCCCACGGAGAACGGCGGACCGAACTTCTGCTGCCTCACCGCCACGTCCGCGATGGCGTCCGGGTAGGCCTGGTACACCACCAGGGACGCCCGGTCGAAGTCGGCGCGAATCTCCCGAGCGGAACTCACCGCCAGGTGCCCGCCGGGGCAAGAAGCCTGTTGCCACCCGTCGTCATGTCTCGCACATTAACACAGGGGTCTTCATCGCCCCGCGCCCCTGGGTAGTCCCAGGATGACCACACCCAAGAAACTCTCACCACCTGGAACACTGTGACAGAAAATGTCACACCCCTCACGCATTGCGGGAAATGCAATGAAGTTGCTCCTGTCGACTTGTTCCTGAGCTGCGTTTGACTTCACCATGGCGACCTCATCATTGGTCTGGGGGAAGCGCATGCTCTTGAAGCGAGGTCGCGGAGTCGTAGGCGCCACGGTGCTATGCCTGACATTGGGGGCCAGCGCCGAGGCAAGTACACCCAAGGACGGCAAGGATTCGGTTCCCCTCTTCGTCAGCGGGCAGTTTGGCGCCGCGCCCACCAGCGCCGCCGCCCTCCGAGGGCTCCAGCCGGCGACGCTGGCGCCCGTCATCGAGCGAGTGGCCCCGCTGTTCAAGGTGAAGCCCGAGCAGCTCTTCCTGAAGAAGGCCTACGTCAGCTCCGACGGGGAGGCCCACTTCCGCTACGGCGTGCGCCTCAACGGCGTGGAAGTCATGGGCGCGGAGCTGCGGCTGCACGGCCGCGATGGCCAGGTCCGCCTCGCCAACGCCATGGCACGCACCGACCTGCCCGCGCCGGTGGGCGCCGCCGTCTCCGCCGAGCTGGCGATGGAGTCTGTCCACAAGGACCGCGCCACCCCGCCCAAGTCCGTCATCGCCGGCAAGCCGGAGCTGGTCTACTGGCGCGACAGCGACCAGTACCTGCTGGCCTACCGGATGCGGGTGACGGGTGTGCAGGCGGACGGCACCGCGGTGGACGACACCGTGCTCGTCAACGCGCGCAACGGAGATTTGTTCGAGCGCTACACCAACATCCACTCGGCGCTGGTCCGCCGGGTCCATGACGGACTCAACGGCACCACCCTGCCGGGCCCCCTGCGCCGCCAGGAAGGCGACGCGCCCGTCGCGGACCCCATCGTCAACGCCTCCTATGACAACCTGGGCTCCGTCTACAATTGCTACAACGAGCTCTTCGGCCGCGACTCCATCGACGGCGCGGGCGCCCCGCTCATCGCCACCGTTCACCACCGGGTGAACTATGTGAACGCGTTTTGGGACGGCGAGCAGATGGTGTTCGGCGACGGCGACGGCGTCAATTCCATCAACCTGGCCCTCGGCCTGGACGTGACGGCGCACGAGCTGACGCACGCCGTGACGGAGATCGACTCGGGCCTCATCTACTCCGGCGAGTCGGGCGGCCTGAACGAGGCGCTGTCCGACATCTTCGGCGCCGTGTGTGAATGGCACGCGGAGAACAAGACCCTCAACGCCGGGACGTACCTGGTGGGCGAGGACATCTGGACGCCTGGCATCGAGGGAGATGCCCTCCGCTACATGCCCAACCCCACGCAGGATGGGGACTCGCTGGACGACTACGGCGACTACACCTCGGGCGTCGACGTCCACTACAGCTCGGGCATCGCCAACCTCGCCTTCTATCTGCTCGCGCAGGGTGGCGCGCATCCGCGGTTCCCCGCGCGCCCCGCGGTGACGGGCATCGGCATCGAGACGGCCGGCCGCATCTTCTACAAGGCGAACCGGGACTACTTCCTCCCCGGCACCAGCTTCGACGCGGCCAAGGCCCTGACGGAGCAGGCCGCCGTGCAGTTGGGCTACAACGCGGCGACCGTCGCCTCCGTCACCGCCGCATGGAAGGCCGTCCAGGTGGGCGTCGTCTTCGAGCCCCCGAACCCGCACACCCTGCAGCGCAACGTCCCCATCGTCCTCTCCGGCGCCCGGGCCTCCAAGGAGTATGGCTTCGGTGAGGTGCCCGAAGGCGCGACGAACCTGCGCTTCACCCAGTCGGGCGGAACGGGCGACGCGGACCTGCATGTCCGCTTCGGCAACTACCCGACGACCGCCTCCTACGACTGCCGCCCCTACACCTCCAGCAACAACGAGACGTGCACCTTCGCCACTCCGGCGCCCGGCAAGTGGTACTTCATGGTCAATGGCTTCACCGACTACGCCAATGCGTCGCTGGTGATGACGTACCAGGGCGGCTTCTTCCCGCTCGAGCCCAACGTGCCGGTGGGGGGCCTGTCTGGCGCCACGAACGACTCGAGCGGCTTCTTCGTCCAGATTCCGGAGGCCCCGGAGGGCGGCTACCGCAACGTCACCGTGAAGGTGGAAGGCGGAACGGGCAACGCGGACCTCTACGTCCGTCGCGGCGCCATCCCCACCCACAGTGATTACGACTGCCGCGGCATGAAGGAGACCAACGCGGAGCGCTGCGACCTCAAGTACGTCGAGGGCGGCAAGTACTACGTGTGGCTCTACGGCGCGAAGGGCGGCTACCAGAACGCGTCGCTCGTCGTCACCTATCGCTGACCTGTGAAGATGTGAAGCGGCCCACCCGACCCGAGGCATGACGCCTCGGCGGGTGGGCCGTCGCATTTCCGGCGAGGCCTGGCCGCCTGTCTCAACTCCTGACATTGCGTGACCTGGAATGTCTCACGCACCGCGCCGCCGCCCCTCGAGAACGAAAGACTTACAACACCGGGAACTTCCCACGGGTGATTCCAGACCTGTCCGATGAATGAAACGCAATGAAGTCGTGGCTGGTGACTTGTCATTGAACTGCGTTTGGCTCCACCATGGCGACCTCATCATTCATCCGGGGGAAGTGCATGCTCTTGAAACGAGGACGCGGAGTCGTCGGTGCCACGCTGCTATGCCTGACCATGGGGGCCTGCACCGAGGCGAGCCCTCCGAAAGACAGCAAGGAAGCGGTGAACGCGAAGACCTCGGAGGCACTCACGGGTGCGCACCAGGTCCTCGCGGCCGACAAGGACTCCGTGCCCACCTTCGTCAACGGGCCCTTCGGCGCCGCGCCGACCACCGAGGCCGCCCTCCGAGGGCTCCAGCCGGCGACGCTGGCACCCGTCCTGGCGCGGGTGGCCCCGCTGTTCAAGGTGAAGCCCGAGCAGCTCTTCCTGAAGAAGGCCTACGTCGGCTTCGACGGGGATGCGCACTTCCGCTACGGCGTGCGAATCAACGGCGTGGAGGTCATGGGCGCGGAGCTGCGGCTGCATGCGCGTGATGGCCAGGTCTTCGCGGCCAACGGCGATGCGCGCGGTGACCTGCCCGCGCTCGAGGGCACCACCGTCTCCTCGGAACTCGCGGTGGAGCAGGCCCTGAAGGACAAGGCCTCGCCGGCCGACGCCACCCTCGTGGGCAAGCCGGAGCTCGTCTACTGGCGCGACGGTGGACAGCTCCTGCTCGCCTACAGCCTCCGCATGAAGGGCGAGTCCCAGAAGGGCGAGCCCGTGGACGACACCGTGCTCGTCAACGCGCGCTCGGGTGACGTCTTCGAGCGCTTCACCCATATCCACAACGCGCTGAACCGCCGGGTCTACGATGGCAACCAGGGCCCTGGCCTTCCGGGCACCATGAGTCGCATGGAGGGAGACCCTCCGGTCCTCGACCCCGTCGTCAACGCGGCCTATGACAACACGGGGGCCGTCTGGCGTTGCTACAAGGAGCTGTTCAACCGCGACTCCTACGACAACGCGGGCGCCGCGCTCATCACCACCGTTCACCACCGGGTGAACTACGTGAATGCGTTCTGGGATGGCACGCAGATGGTGTTCGGCGACGGCGATGGAACCACCGCCTCCATCCTGCCCTACGCCATCGACATCACGGCCCACGAGCTGACGCACGCGGTGACGGAGTACGAGTCGAACCTCATCTACTCCGGTGAGTCCGGCGGCCTGAACGAAGCCATCTCCGACATCTTCGGCGCCGTGTGCGAGTGGCACTCGGAGGGCAAGGTCATCAACGAGGGGACGTTCATGATGGGCGAGGACGTCTGGACGCCACACATCCCCGGGGACGCGCTTCGCTACCTGTACAACCCCCGACTGGATGGCAGCTCGCTGGATGACTACGCCGACTACAGCTCGGGCGTCGACGTCCACTACAGCTCGGGCATCGCCAACCTCGCCTTCTATCTGCTCTCGCAGGGCGGAACGCATCCACGCTTCCCAACGCGTCCCGCGGTGACGGGCATCGGCATCGAGAAGGCCGCCCGTATCGTCTACAAGGCGAACGCGGACCTCCTGACTGCTTCCTCCAGCTTCGAGGCGGCGAAGGTCGCCACGGAGCAGGCCGCCATCCAGCTCGGCTATGACGCGGCGACCGTCGCCTCCGTCACCGCCGCTTGGAAGGCCGTACAGGTGGGTGTCGTCATCCTTCCCCCGGACGCCCCCCCCCTGGAGCGCAACGCCCCCGTGGTCACCTCCGGCACCCGTGGCGCGAAGAAGTATTTCCGCGGTGAGGTGCCCGAGGGCGCGACGAACCTGCGCTTCGCCCTGTCGGGTGGAACGGGCGACGCGGACCTGTATGTCCGCTTCGGCACCCCCCCCACGACCTCCCTCTATGACTGCCGCCCCTACACCTCCGGCAACAACGAGGCGTGCGCCTTCGCCACTCCCACGCCCGGCACCTGGTGGGTGATGCTCAATGGCTTCACCGACTACGCCAACGCTTCGCTGGTGATTACGTTCCAGGGCGGCTTCTTCCCGCTCGAGCCCAACGTGCCGGTGGGGGGCCTGTCCGGCGCCACGAACGGCACCAGCGGCTTCTTCGTCCAGATTCCGGAGGCCCCGGAGGGCGGCTACCGCAACGTCACCGTGAAGGTCGAGGGTGGAACGGGCAACGCGGACCTCTACGTCCGTCGCGGCGCCTTCCCCACCCACAGCGACTACGACTGCCGCGGCATGAAGGAGACCAACGTGGAGCGCTGCGACCTCAAGTACGTCGAGGGCGGCAAGTACTACGTGTGGCTCTACGGCGCGAAGGGCGGCTATCAGAACGCGTCGCTCGTCGTCACCTATCGCTGACCTGTGAAGATGTGAGGCGGCCCACCCGACCCGAGGCATGACGCCTCGACGGGTGGGCCGTCGCAGTCCCCGCTGCCCCCGTGAGGCCGCACGTGCGCCCCCCTTCCACTCGGGTGGGCGCGCGGAGCGTGGGCCCCGGGAACAGCCCCTCGCCGCCACCTCGCACGAGTGGACCCTGTCGCCCCTGGTGGACGCGTCCTCCGTTGCTCGTTCCCGAGCCCGCCTCCCAGCCTTCCAGGCAGCGCCTCTTGCCTACCCGGGCGAGCGTGCACACCGTGCCGCAGGCGACACATGTCTCCTGTCTCGATGTGTCGCGGCTGCACTCCAACCCCGTGCATTTCCAAGGTTGCGCCAGAATATTGTCGCCGATACAGGCCTTCATCCTGGGCGTTGAGGCCTCACCCATCCTCCCTGCTACGTCCTGCAAGCAACGAAGTGTGGGGCGATGACCGAATTCGATGAGCCACTCGACCCAACGTCCTGGGACATCTCGTTCCGACCTTCATCCCGTGGCCGCGGCGGTGCTCGCCGGCGGCGGCGAGATGGGCGCGCTCATGCGCGCCACCGACTGGTCGAAGACGCCCGTGGGCCCGCCGGAGACCTGGCCGCAGTCGCTGCGCACGGCGGTCAGCATCGTGCTCGAATCCCACTTCCCCATGTACATCGCGTGGGGACGACAGCTCGTCCAGTTCTACAATGACGGATACAGGCCCGTGCTCGGCTCCACGAAGCACCCCTCGGCCATGGGCACCAGCGCCCAGACGACGTTCGCCGAGAGCTGGCACATCATCGGCCCGCTGTTCGACGGGGTGTGGCGGGGCGCGGCGGTCGGCTCGGTGGATTGGATGCTGCCGCTGGACCGGAACGGCTACCTCGAGGAGTGCTACTTCACGTACTCCTACAGCCCCATCCGGGACGAGAGCGGGGGCGTCGGAGGAATCCTCGTCACCCTGACGGAGACCACGGGCCGGGTGCTCGGCGAACGACGGCTGCGAACCCTCCGGGACCTCGCGGCGCGCGCGGGGACCGTCAAGCGAGAGGAGGACGCCTGGCGTGAGGCCGCGCGAGCCCTGGCGGGCAATGCCTACGACCTTCCCTTCGCCCTGCTCCATCGCCTGGGTCCCAGCGGCGAGCTGTCCTCCGACCTGATGGAGGCGACGGGCTGGGAGACAAAGGCCCAGGCCGCCTCGCGGTTCGGCGACCTTCCCGCCAGCGCCACCTGGTCCTTCTCCGAAGCGTGGGAGGCCCGGGGAGGACACCTCATCTCCGACGCGCGCACCCGCTTCGGCGAGCTCCCGGGCGGCCCCTGGCCCGATTCTCCCCACTCCGTCCTGGTGCTGCCCATCACCCGCCCTGGGGCCAGGCGCCCTCATGGCTTCCTCGTCGCGGGAGTGAGCGCGCGGCGCGCCCTGGATGAGGACTACCGGGGGTTCCTGGCGCTGGTGGCGGACCACCTCGCCACGGCCGTCAGCAGCGCTCGCGCCTACGAAGAGGAGAAGCGGCGGGCGGAGGCCCTCGCGGAGCTCGACCGCTCGAAGACCGCCTTCTTCAGCAACGTCAGCCACGAGTTCCGCACGCCCCTCACCTTGATGCTCGGCCCCGTCGAGGACTCCCTGACGGATGTCGAGCATCCCCTCCCTCCGCCGCAACGGGAGCGCCAGGAGATGGTGCGCCGCAACGGGTTGCGGCTGCAGAAGCTGGTCAACACCCTGCTCGACTTCGCCCGGCTGGAGGCGGGCCGTGTCCAGGCTTCGTTCATCCCCACGGACCTCTCCGCCCTCACTCGAGATCTGGTCAGCAGCTTCGATTCGGCGATGACCACCGCGGGGCTGGAGCTGGTCGTCGCCTGCCCGCCGCTGCCCGACTCCGTCTATGTGGACCCGGAGATGTGGGAGAAGGTTGTCCTCAACCTGCTCTCCAACGCCCTGAAGTTCACCTTCGAGGGCCATGTCCACATCGCGCTGACATGGATGGACGACAGCGTGGAGCTGACGGTGAAGGACACGGGCATCGGCATGCCGGAGGAGGAGCTGCCGCGCATCTTCGACCGCTTCCACCGCGTCGAAGGCGCGCGGGGGCGCAGCCACGAAGGCACGGGCATCGGGCTGTCGCTGGTGCGGGAGCTCGTCAAACTGCACGGTGGCACCGTGACGGTGACGAGCGCCGTCCAGCGGGGCACCACCTTCACGGTGCGCCTCCCCACGGGCTTCGCGCACCTGGACCCGGAGAAGGTCGGAGCGGCCCGGACGCTGGCCTCCACCGGGATTGGCGCCCGCGAGTTCCTCGCCGAGGTCTCCCAGTGGAACGAGCCGGGGCTCCCCAGCGCGGGGCCTCCCCTCTCCCACTCCGAGGCGCGCATCCTCGTGGCGGACGACAACGTCGACATGCGCGGCTACCTGCTGCGCCTGCTGTCACCCCACTGGCGCGTGGAGATGGCGAGCCATGGCGCCCAGGCGCTCGCCTCCGCGCGGGAGAACCCTCCCGACCTCATCCTCTCCGACGTGATGATGCCGGGCGTGGGCGGCCTGGAGCTGGTGCGGGCCCTGCGCGCCGACGAGCGCACCCGCTTCATCCCCATCCTGCTGCTGTCCGCGCGGGCCGGAGAAGAGGCCACCATCGAGGGGCTGCGCAGCGGCGCGGACGAGTACCTGGTCAAGCCCTTCTCCGCCAACGAGCTCCGGGCCCGCGTCAACGCCCTGCTCACCGTGTCCCAGCTCCGGCAGGAGGCGCTCCTCGCCGAGCGCATCCACGCGGAGGAGGCCCGACGCCTGCTCGAGGAGGCCCAGCGCGCCACCCGCTCGCGAGAAGAGACGCTCGCGGTGGTCAGCCATGACTTGCGCTCGCCCCTCACCACCATCCGCACCGCCGCCGAGCTGCTGCAGCGACTCCCCCGGGAGGGCGACACGGGCACGCGCGTGCACAAGCAGGCGGAGTCGATTCACCGCGCCGCCACCCGGATGAACCGGCTCATCGACGACCTGCTCGACCTGGCGAGCATCGACACCGGGACGCTCTCCGTCGACGCGCGGCCGCAACGCGTGGAAGACCTGGTGCGCGAGGCCCAGGAGCAGTTCGAGCCCCAGGCGGCGGAGAAGGGCCTGACGCTCGACAGCGACGTGACGCCCGGGCTCGTCCTGCGATGTGACAGGGAGCGCTTCCTCCAGGCGTTCGGCAACCTCGTCTCCAATGCCATCAAGTTCACTCCGCCCGGGCCGGGAGGCCGCATCCACCTGAGGGCCGGACACACGCCTGGGACGCCTGGCATCCGCTTCAGCGTGACAGACAGCGGCCCGGGCCTTTCGCCCGAGGCGCAGCGGCACCTCTTCGACCGCCACTGGCACGCGGCCCAGAAGCGGCGCGACAGCCATGGACTGGGGCTCTCCATCACCAAGGGCATCGTGGAGAGCCACGGCGGGCAGCTCCTCCTGGAGGCCACCTCCGACGCCGGCAGCACGTTCTCCTTCTGGCTCCCCACCGAGCCTCCCTCCGGAGAGCGCTCGGTGGTTCCGCGCCCGGTGCTCGCGCGCGACGCCTCACAAGAGCACTTCATCCAGAGCGGTGGCGAGATGGGCGCCCTGATGCGCGCCTTCGACTGGCGGACCACTGCGCTGGGGCCGATGGAGCGCTGGCCCCAATCGCTGCGGACCTCGGTCAGCACGATGCTGCGCTCTCCGTACCCCATCATCCTGTTCTGGGGTCCGGAGCTGAACATGCTCTACAACGAGCCCTTCCGGCCCATCCTCGGGACCAAGCATCCGCTGACGCTGGGCGCGCGCGGCTCCGAGGCGCTGGCGGAGGAGTGGAAGCTGCTGGGCCCCTTGATGCAGCGCGTGCACGCGACGGGAGAGCCGCTCTTCATCGAGAACGGCAACGTCAACTTCGCGCGGCGGCCCGGGGGCCTTCGGGAAGAGGCCTACTTCACCTGGTCCTACAACCCCACCATTGGCGAGTCGGGGGAGATCGCCGGCCTCTTCGCCATCGCGAGCGAGACGACGCGGCAGGTCGTCGGAGACAGGCGCCTGGCCATCCTCCGGGAGCTGTCCATCCGGGCGGCGCTCAGCGCCAAGGTCGAGGCGCTCTTCGTCGCATTGGAAGAGGTCCTCACACCCGCCGGACACGATTTGCCCTTCGGCCTGCTCTACGTCGTCCGGGGCGAACAGGCGCAACTCGTCACCTGCGCCAACCTGCCCCGAGGCTCGGCCTCGGCGCCCACCGAGCTGCACCTGGATGAGACGAGCGCGTGGCCGCTCGCCAGCGTCGTCCACGAGGGACAGGAGGTGCTGGTCGACGACCTCGCGACGAGGTTCGGTCCCCTCCCCGGTGGCCCCTGGCCCGAGCCCACGACTCGCGCGCTGCTGCTTCCGGTGCCCATGGGCGCGGACGCGGAGCTGATGGGCGTGTTCGTCGCCGGCATCAGTCCGCTGCGCGCGCTGGATGACGAGTACCGGAGCTTCCTGCAGTTGCTCGCGCGGCAGCTCGCCGCCAGCTTCGCCAGCGCCCGCGCCCACGAGCAGGAGCGGCAGCGCGCCGAGCAGCTCGCCCAGCTCGACCAGGCCAAGACGGCCTTCTTCAGCAACGTGAGCCACGAGTTCCGCACGCCGCTCACGCTGATTCTCGGGCCCATCGAAGACGCCATGAACCGGGAGCCCAGGGTCCTGGAGGGAGAGCAGTTGGACCTGGTGCGCCGCAGCGCGCAGCGGCTCTACAAGATGGTCAACACGCTGCTCGACTTCTCGCGCATGGAGGCCGGACGGACGCAGGCCACCTACGTCCCCACGGACCTGGCGACCTTCACGCGCAACCTGGCGAGCACCTTCGAGTCCGCGGTGGGCAGCGCCGGGCTGCGGCTGCGGGTGGACTGCCCCCCGCTACCCGAGGCCGTCTACGTGGACCCGGAGATGTGGGAGAAGGTTGTCCTCAACCTGCTCTCCAACGCGGTGAAGTACACCTACCAGGGCGAGATTCATGTGGGCCAGCACTGGAGGGACGGGGGCGCGGTCCTCACGGTGCGGGACACCGGCGTGGGGATTCCCGAGGAGGACCTCCCGCGCGTCTTCGAGCGGTTCTACCGCGTGCGCGCCACCCAGGGCCGGAGTCACGAAGGGACGGGCATTGGCCTCGCCATGGTGGAGGAGCTCGTCAAGCTGCACGGGGGCACCGTCTCCGTGACGAGCCGGCTGGGCGAGGGCACCACCTTCACGGTGCGGTTGCCGGGCGGCTCGGCCCACCTGCCCGAGGAGCGAATCGACCACAAGCCCCGCTCGCGCTCGTCGGCGGCCTGGGCCGCGCCCTTCGTCCAGGAGGCGCAGCGGTGGTCGGCATCGGACGCGCCCCTGCTCCAGCCCGTGGCGATGGAGCGCGCGGACGACGCGCAGTTGGACATTCCCGAGTCGCTGACGTCCTCGCGCATCCTCCTCGTCGACGACAACGCCGACCTGCGCAGCTACGTCTCGGGGTTGCTGAGCCGCCGCTTCTCCCACGTCGAGACGGCGATGAACGGCCGTGAGGCCCTGGAGCGGGCGCGCCTCCAGCCGCCCGACCTCATCCTCTCCGACGTGATGATGCCGGTGCTGGACGGCTTCGGCCTCGTGCGCGAGCTGCGCGCGGACCCGCGCACGCGGGCCATCCCCATCATCCTGCTCTCCGCTCGCGCGGGCGACGAGTCCACGGTGGAGGGCCTGTCGAGCGGAGCCGACGACTACCTGGTCAAGCCCTTCTCCGCGCGGGAGCTGATGGCCCGGGTGCGCACGCAGCTGGAGATGGTCAGCGTGCGGCGGGCGGTGACGCGCAAGGAGCTGGAGAAGGAGGCGCTGCTGGACTCCGTGCACCTGCGTGACGAGTTCCTCAGCCTGGTCAGCCACGAGCTGCGCACCCCGGTGAGCGTGCTGACGCTCAACATCCAGAACCTGTTGCGCAACCTGGACCGCGAGGACACCCGGCTCTCTCCAGAGGAGCTGGTGCGGAGCCGGGCGCAGACGACGCAGAAGCAGCTCCAGCGACTGACGCGGCTGGTGGAGCACCTGCTGGACGTGTCCGAGTTCGTCACCGGCCGCCTGGCGCTGGTGCGCCAGGACGTGGATGTGACGGCCGTCGTGAAGGACGTCATCGAAGGGGCACGGGAGAAGGCCGCGCGCGCGGAGTCCTCCCTCACGTGGACCACCCCACCCGCCGTGGTGGGCCGGTTCGACCCGGAGCGGCTTCGTCAGCTCGTGGAGAGCCTGGTCGACAACGCCATCAAGTTCGGCGCGGGCAGGCCCATCGAGGTCAGCGTGGCCGCCTCCGGGGACAGCGTCCGCATCGCCGTGGTGGACCATGGCCCCGGCGTCGCCTCCGAGGACGGCGAGCGAATCTTCGGCCGCTTCGAGCGCGCCGTCTCCACGCGCAATCACGGAGGCTTCGGACTGGGCCTGTGGATGGCGCTCCACATCGCCGAGGGCCACGAGGGAGGCATCCACCTGACGCCCACGGAGGGCGGCGGCGCCACCTTCACCGCCGAGTTGCCGCTGACAGCGCCGGAGGGCTGACGGTCGTCCGTGAGGCACACACCCTGCTAGACTGCCGGGCATGGTGCCGTTGACCAACCGAACCCGAGCCGCCCTGCCTCCCGAGCAGCGAGAGGCGCTGGAGCGGGAGCTCGCGCCCCTCACGATGCTCCAGGACGTGGTGCGCTGGGGCTTCGCCAGCACGCCTCCGCGCGACGTGACGGAGGTGGTGGTGCAGGACGAGTTCACCCACGACGTGGTGCTGCCCTGGAAGGACGGCGGCTACCTCGTCTTCGACACCACCTGACTCGGCGGAGTCAACGCGGTCTCCGTGTGGGACCGTCGCCCCAGTGCTGATGACCTGCTCGACACCCGGCTCGCCGCGGGCTGGACGCCCACGCCCACCGGCACCGTCGACGGAGACGTCATCCTGGGCCATGCCGCGTGCAGGGTGCCGCCCGCCAAAGGCAAGGCGACACCCTGAGCGACGCGGGGACTACTTCCCCTTGCCCTGCTCCTTCACCCACGAGTCCTTCAGGGTGACGGTGCGGTTGAAGACGGGCTTGCCCGGCTGCGAGTCCTTGGGGTCCGCGAAGAAGTACCCCAGCCGCTCGAACTGGAAGCGGGACTCCGGCGTCGCCTGGGCCAGCCCTGGCTCGATGCGCGCGTTCCTGAGGACCTCCAGGCTCGCCGGATTGAGGAAGGTGGTGAAGTCCTTCGCGTCATCCGAGTCCGGGCTCTCCACGGAGAAGAGCCTGTCGTACAGCCGCACCTCGGCGGTGGGCGCGTTGCCCGGCACCCAGTGCAGCGTGCCCTTCACCTTGCGGCCATCCGGCGAGTCACCGCCGCGCGTGGCCGGGTCATAGGTACAGCGCAGCTCCGTGATGTTGCCGGCCGCGTCCTTGATGACCTCCTTGCAGGTGATGAAGTACGCAGAGCGCAGGCGCACCTCCTTGCCCGGCGCCAGTCGGAAGAAGCCCTTCGCGGGGACCTCCATGAAGTCCTCCGCCTCGATGAACAGCTCGCGCATGAACGGCACCTTGCGCGTGCCCATCTCCGGCTTCTGCGGGTGGTTCTGCACCTCCAGGAGCTCCTCCTGCCCCTCGGGGTAGTTCTCCACCACCACCTTCAGCGGGCGCAGCACCGCCATGGCACGAGGGGCCGTCTCGTTCAGGTCCTCGCGGATGCACAGCTCCAACACGCCCATGTCGATTAGCTGCTGCGTCTTGCTGATGCCCGCGCGCGTGGCGAAGTCGCGGATGGAGGCCGGCGTGAAGCCCCGGCGGCGCAGGCCGCTGAGGGTCATCATCCGGGGGTCATCCCAGCCGGAGACGTACTTCTCCATCACCAGCTTGAGCAGCTTGCGCTTGCTCATCACCGTGTAGTTGAGGTTCAGCCGGTTGAACTCGTACTGATACGGCCGGTCCCCCTGGATGAGGCTGTCGACAATCCAGTCGTACAGCACGCGGCGGTTCTCGAACTCCAGCGTGCAGACGGAGTGGGTGATGCCCTCAATCGCATCCGACAGGCAGTGCGCGAAGTCGTAGAGCGGGTAGATGGGCCACGCCTCGCCGGTGCGGTGATGGTGCGCGTGGCGGATGCGGTAGATGGGCGGGTCTCTCAACACGGGGTTGGGGGACGCCATGTCGATTTTCGCGCGCAGCGTGTGCTTGCCGTCGGGGAACTCTCCGCCGCGCATGCGCTCGAAGAGGTCCAGGTTCTCCTCCACGGAGCGGGTGCGGTACGGGCTGTCCCGGCCCGGCGTGGTGAAGTCGCCGCGGTACTCGCGAATCTCGTCCGCGGACAGGCTGCACACATACGCCTTGCCCTGTTTGATGAGCTGCACGGCGAAGTCGTAGAGCTTCGGGAAGTAGTCGGACGCGAAGAACTTGCGGTCGTCCCAGTCGAAGCCCAGCCACTTCACGTCACGCTGGATGGACTCGACATAGTCGGTGTCCTCGGTGACGGGGTTGGTGTCGTCGAAGCGCAGGTTGCACACGCCGCCGTATTGCTTCGCCAGCCCGAAGTTCAGGCAGATGGACTTGGCGTGGCCGATGTGGAGGTAACCATTGGGCTCGGGCGGGAAGCGGGTGTGCACGCGACCCGCGTGCTTTCCCGCCCGCCGGTCTTCCTCGATGATCTCCTGGAGGAAGTTCAGGCCCTGCGTTTCGTTCGTCGTCGTCATGATGGGGGCGAATCCTCGTGAAGCCGCCCGGGGCCGGCAAGCGATTCCTTGCACCCTCGCCGTTCCCAGCGGGCCTCGAACCAGAACATCCGGGCCGTGGGACTCCTTCCGCCCCCGAAGCAACGGGCGGCCGGGAGCCTCCGAAGGCCCCTCTAGAGGGACGCCAGCAGCGCTTCCCAGGCCCCCAGGGCCCTGGACGCGGACAGCTCGTCGGCCCGGGCCCGCGCCTTGCGGGACAAATCCTTGCGGTGCACCTCGTCGGTGACGACGCGCTCCAGCGCCTCCGACAGCGCCTGGGCGTCCTCCACGGGCACCAGGACGCCGTGGCGGCCATGCTCGAGGACCTCCCCCGGCCCGGAGGGGCAGTCGGTGCTGACCACCGGGCACCCCAGGGCGAGCGCCTCCAGGAGCACCATGGGCAGGCCCTCGAAGCGCGAGGACAGGGCGAACACGGTGGCCCGCTTCATCAGCGCGTGCGGATTGGAGGCGAACCCCGGCATGAAGACGGTGGACTCCACGCCCAGCGAGCGCGCCAGGGCCTTCAATTCGGCCTCCAGCGAGCCCACCCCGAGGATGAGCAGGTGCTGGTCCACGCCCCGCTGACGCGCCAGGGCATGGCTCCGGATGAGCACGTCGAAGCCCTTCTGGGGCTCCAGCCGGCCCACGGCGATGACCACGGGCTTCGCGAAGACGGCCGGAGCCCAGTCCGGCAGCGGCCCTTCCGCGGCGGCGCGCACGGTGTCGCCGTCCACGAAGTTGGGGATGACCTGGAGCCGGTCCTCCGGCACGGGAACCAGCGACCGGAAGGAGCGCGCGGTGTCATGGCCGCAGGCGACGATGCGATTCATCCGCGGGTACAAGAGGCGCAGCCCCCAGAGCTGCCGGCGCGGCTGCTCGTGGTGGAACGCGCCCCAGTCGAAGTGGATCATCCCCACCACGGGCTTGTCGAGCAGCTTGCCCGCCAGGCAGGCCAGCAGCGCGGCGCGGCCCTCCTGCCCCGCGACGATGACGTCGGCCTCGCGCGCGTGGCGCAGCAGGTGCCAGAGGTACACCGGCAGGCTCTGCCGATGGTAGTCGTAGGAGTCCGTGGCCCAGACGACCTCGGTGTTCTTGGGCAGCCGGTCCTCGCGCCCTGGTGGGGGCCGGTGGTGGAAGAACAGCCGGGTGGCGAAGCGGCGCGGGTCCAACCCCTCCAGGATGTTGCACACGGAGCGCTCGATACCGCCCCCGCCCAGGAACACGAGCGTGAAGAGCACTCGCTTCCGGATGGGGTCTTTCGAGGCGTCTCGTGGCACCGGTTGCAGCATCAGCCCCCACTCCCAGAAGGCGGGTGCACCGTAGTCCAAGCAGCCATACCCGCCAACAGAAGGCACGCCGGGCCTGTTCTCTAGAGAGCCGAGCCACCAGCCTGACGCGGGCCGACAGGGAGCTCGACTAGACTGGCTCCGGCCCACGCCTTCCTACCCCCCCGTGAAAATCCCACTCCGCCCGAGCCGTGTCCTCCTCCCGCTGTCCCTGCTCGTCCTCGTCGCCGTCGCCGGCGCGCTGGCGGTGCGCGGCCACCGCATCGGACTGGGGCTGCTGCACCCCCCACATGTGCCGGTGGAGCGGCCGGAGGCCTCTCTGGAGTTCACGGGCCTGGAGGACGTGACGTTCTCCAGCGCGGACGGGCTGACGCTGCGCGGCTGGTATGTGCCGTCGCGCAACCGGGCGGCCGTGGTGCTGGTGCATGGCTTCGCGGACAACCGCGCGCAGTTGCTCTTCGAGGCGCGCGCCCTGGCCCGGGCCGGCTTCGGCGTGTTGCTGTTCGATTTGCGCGCGCATGGCGAGAGCGGTGGAGACCGCGTGACGTGGGGAGACAGCGAGCGGCGCGACGTGACGGCCGCGCTGGACTTCGTCTCCATGCGGCGCGACGTGGACCCCGCGCGGCTGGGCCTCTTCGGCTTCTCCATGGGCGGCACCACCGCGCTGCTGGTGGCGGAGACGGACGCCCGCGTGAAGGCGGTGGCCGCGGCGGGCGCGTACCCCGCGCTGGAGGCGGACGTGTACTCGGGCTACGGCCGGTGGGGGGCCCTCAGCGCGGAGCCGGTGCTGTGGACGCTGCGGCACGCGGGCGTGGACGTGAACGCGGTGCGCCCCATCGACGGCATGTGCCAGCTCCAGGGCCGGCCCCTGCTGCTCGTCAACGGAGACGTGGACCCGGACGCGCCCGCCAAGCTCCAGGCCAGCCTCTTCCGCGCCGCCTGCGAGCCCAAGGCCCTGTGGGTCGTGGAAGGCGCGGGCCATGGCGAGTACGCGCGCGTCGCGCCCGAGGAGTACGCGCGCCGGCTGCGCGAGCACTTCGACCGGGCACTCCTGAGCGCGGGCTGACACGCGGGAGCTACGGGGTTCCCGACGGCTCGGCGGTCTCGGGCGCCGCCGGAGGCTCCCACGCGGGCAGCGCGTTCAGCGCGGGCCGCCCCACGAGCAGCTCGTGCGGACGGAAGCCGCCCTTGTAGCGCAGCGACGCGCAGTCCTGGACGCGGTAGCCCAGGTACACGTGGGGGATTCCCCGCGCCCGCGCCAGCTCCACCTGGAACACCACGTTCGCCGTGCCCGGGGACAGGGCCGCACAGGCCGGGTCGTAGAAGAAATACACCGCGCTCCACGCTCGCGGCGTCTCGTCGCAGATGCCCAGCGCCACCAGCCGGGGGCCCCCCTCCGCGCCGTCGTCGTAGTACGCGACTTCGCGCGCGGACGGATGCGGGAACGAGAACTGGAGCGAGTACTCGCGCGGGGTGAGCGGCGAGGGGTCCCACTCCCGCGAGGACTCGCGCTCCGCGTGCCACGCCCGGTAGAGCGCCAGCCGCTCGTCGTCCACGCGGGGCACGCCCACCTCCACGCGCAGGTGCGCGCAGGCCGCCCGAGCGCGGCGCTGGCTGCGGTTGGGGCGGAAGGACTCCACCGGCAGCCGCAGCGAGACACACTCGCCACACGAGGCGCACGCGGGCCGGAAATACAGCGGTCCGAACCGGCGCCACCCGCGCACCAGCAGATGTTCGTACTCCTCCGGTGACACTTCCTGCATCACCAGGTTTTCCAGTGACGCCTGCCGCTCCGGCAGATAGCTGCACTGGCGAGGGGCTTCGACTTCATGTGCCAGGAGGAGAGCCATGTCCGTCCACGTTCCTCTCCGGAGGCCCGCCCGGCGTCAAGTCGGCCGCGGGTGTCAGCATGCCCCGCGGCCAGGGAGCCACGCTCCTTCAGTGTCTCATGTCGAGCCCCTGACGCGTCTCCAGACGCGAGGGCATGGCATGGCGACTGCAACCATTTTTCCCCGACTCCCACGCAAAAGGCGGAAGCACATGGCCCGAGACTGCCTGCATCCCTGGATGGACCGGCTCGCCCATGCCCGATGGGAGGCCGAGGCACTCGAGCGCCCAGCCTCCTTCGAGGGAGAGACGTGGGACGACCAGCGGCTGGGAGCCCGGATGCTGGAAGCGCTTCGCTCGAACCCGGACAGACGTGTCCTGCCCTCACGACCTTCCTGGCAGGTCGTCGAGGACCCCCGGTGGGAGCCGGACGACTTCGAGTCCGGTGTGGCGAGCTATTGAAGGACGCGTCAGGTCCCGACGACGCGGCGTCATCCGGAGACACAGCTTCTCAACCTCATCCATTTTGAGAACACGTTCCCCGCGCACACCTTGCGCGGCGGGCAGGCGGCCGCGCAAGCCGCGCGCGATGGATGGAACGCCAAGGCGTCTTCCCGGCCCCCGGCGCCAGCGCGTATAAGTCTGACATGTCCGCAATCGATGTCTCGGTGGTGATGCCCACCCACCGACGAGAGAAGGAAGTGGTGGAGGCCATCCGTTCGGTGCTCCGCCAGGAGGGGGTCCACGTCGAGGTCATCGTGTTGGATGACACGCCGGAGGGCACGGCTCGGGCGACGGTGGAGGGGTTGGGCGATGAGCGCGTGCGCTACGTGGTGAACGACCCGCCCTCCAAGGGCCGTCCGGCGGTGGTGCGCAACCACGGCGTGACGCTGGCGCGCGGTCGCTACCTGCACTTCCTGGACGACGACGACATGCTGGCGGACGGCGCGCTGCACGCCATGGTGAGCGCGCTGGACGCGCGCCCCGACGCGGGCGTGGCGGTGGGCTGGGTGGTGCCCTTCGGCGACGACGCGGACTGGCTCAAGGACAAGAGCGAGTACTTCGAGTGGGCCGCCAAGGTGGGCGCCTCCACGCCCAACAGCGCGTGGACGGTGGCGCACATCCTCTTCCGCGGCACGCTGTACGTGAACTCCGCCTGCATGGTGCGCCGGGAGCACTTCGCCGCGCTGGGCGGCTTCGACGCGTCCATTCCCGTCTACGAGGACGTGGACTTCTACCTGCGCGGCATCCGCGCCTTCGGCCACGTCTACGTCAACCGGCCCATCCTGCACTACCGCACCGGCCGGCCCTCGCTGATGCACAACCTGGGCAAGGACGGCACGCTGGTGATGCAGTCCAACGAGATGATTCACGGCAAGTATCGCCAGACGAACGGCGTGCTGGAGTACCGCGCGCTGCAGCTGTTGATGCGGGCGCTGCCCTTTGATGTCGCCAAGCGGCTGCCGCTGCGGTTGCCGAAGCAGGGCCGGGTCTCATGAGCCTGAAGAGTCGCCTCGTCGGGACGGCCAAGCGTCAGGTGAAGCAGACGCTGCGGCCGGTGTTGCAGCGGGCCATGGCGCCCGCGCGCACGGAGATTCCCGCGTCGTATTGGGGGCTGGAGCATCGCGCCAGCCAGGGCCTGTGTCTGGAGGGCGTGCCGCTCAAGGAGCTGGTGAAGCGATGGGGCTCGCCGTTGCATGTGGTGCACCTGGCGGCGCTGCGGCGCAACGTGGAGCGCTTCCTGGCCGTGCCGCAGGGACGGGCGGGCGGCTGCGAGGTGTTCTACTCGTACAAGACGAACCCGATTCCCGGCGTGCTGGAGGTGCTGCACGGGCTGGGCGTGGGCGCCGAAATCATCTCCGCCTATGAGCTGTGGCTCGCGCTGAAGCTGGGCGTCGCGCCCGAGCGCATCGTCTACAACGGCCCGGTGAAGTCGGACGCCTCGGTGCGCGAGGCCATCTCCCGGGGCATCCAACTGCTGGCCGCGAATCACGCGGAGGAGCTGGGCACCTTCGCGCGCATCGCCGCGGAGGTCGGCAAGCGCCCGCGTGTGGCGGTGCGGGTGACGACGGACAGTGGCTGGGCGGCGCAGTTCGGCACGCCCATCGCCGGGGGCGCGGCGCTGCGGGCGTATGCGCAGGCGCGCGCGTCGTCCCATCTGGACGTGGTGGGCCTGCACGCGCACCGGGGCGCCACCATCCGCACCGAGGGCGAGTTCACCGGCTTCGTGGAGGCGGTGCTCGCCTTCACGGACACGCTGCACCAGGAGCTGGGGTTGGACCTGGAGGTGCTGGATTTGGGCGGCAGCCTCTGCACCCCGTCGGTGGAGCACATCGCCGAGCGCGACTGGCGGCTCAACCTCACGTTCTTCCGCGACGTGCCCGCGCCGGACCCGGAAAGCGCGCTGGGCATCTCCCGCTACGTGGCGCTCGCGGTGGAGCTGGTGGAGTCGCACTACACGCGCCGGGGCCGCAAGCGTCCGCGCATCTTCCTGGAGCCGGGCCGCGCCATGACGGGCGACACGCAGCTTTTGCTGGGCCGCGTGCACACGCTCAAGGAAGGCGATGACCGGACGTGGGCGGTGCTGGACGCGGGCGTGAACCATGCCGAGTGCGTGCGCAACGAGTACCACCAGCTCTTCCACGTGGACCGGCCGGACGCGCCCGCGTCGCGCGTGTACACGGTGGTGGGGCCCATCTGCACGCCGGGCGACACGCTGTACCACGCGAAGCGACTGCCGGAGCTGGCCGCGGGCGACACGCTGGCCATCATGGACGCGGGCGCCTACTTCGTGCCGTTCGCCACGTCCTTCTCGTATCCCCAGCCCGCCATCATCGCGTTGGACAACGGGCAGGAGCGGCTCCTGCGCCGGGCGGAGACGTTCGAGGACCAGTTGGCCCTCGACACCGTGACGGCGACTCCGGGCAAGCCCGAAGCCGCCTGAGCCCGCTCCCCTCCCGCGCCTACCGGTTGAGCACCATCATCCGGAGGAAGGCGCGGGGGTGGCGCGCGGAGCCGTAGAGAATCTGGGCGACCTCCACCGCCGTGGGCATCATGTCATCCGAGTCGATGAGCGGATCCACCGCCACGTCCCGGTGCTCGCCCAGCCAGCGTCGCCACTGACGGGCCTCGTCGACGGGGAGCGCGCCCGAGAGGCGCTGGAGGTTGAGCAACATCTCCAACGCAATCCGGTTGCAGAACACCTCGCCCTTGCCCGTCCACTCGCGCGCCGCCTGAACCACGCGCTCCAGCGCGGGCGTGTCGCCCAGCGCCGCGTGGTAGGCCATCAGCGGCAGCGGCAGGCCCCGGGCGATGTCGAAGCCCATCTGCCCGTAGTAGCGCGGGTTGAAGTCGATGAGCAGGAACTCGTCCTTCGTCTGGATGAACTCCACCTCGAAGACGCCGTGGTAGCCCAGCCGCTGGCACAGCCGCTTGAGGCCGTCCGCCAGGTCCTGGCGCACCGGCGCGGACTCGAAGCACACGCCCACGCCCAGCCGGCGCGGACGCTGGAGCACCTTCATGGCGCCCCGCACCTCGAACAGCTCGCCGGACTCGTCCACGAAGCCCGACAGGCTGTAGATGCCCTCCGCCGCCTCCGGATGGAACTCCTGCACCATGGGCCGCGCCACCGCCGGGTCGAACTTCACCAGCATGTCCGCGTACCCGTCGCGCGCGAAGGCCCGGTACTCCGCCACCAACTGCGACGGCTCCGCCACCGGCAGGCCCTTGACGTGGGTGGAGTAGAGAATCTGCGTCGTCGGCTTGATGAGGACCGGGAAGCGCGCCTCGCGGGAGATGGCCTCCAGGTCCGCCTCGGATTCGGGGAACCACGTCCGCGGCAGCGTCAGCCCCACCGCCTGGCCCGCCTCGAAGAGCTTGCGCTTGTTGAGCAGCCCGTACACGGACTCCACGCCCGGGTCATAGAGGTGGAAGTACTTCGACAGCTCGCTGGCGTGGACCGACACCAGCCACGCCAGCTCGTCGCTCGTCGGGTACAGCACGTGCCGGCCCGGCTCCCTCCGGCCGAAGTCCAGCAGCCACTCCATGAACGCCTCGGGCTGGGACTCGGGGGGACACTGCACGCGCCGCCCGACGAAGCGGGACCAGCTCGCGGGCCCCAGGCGGCCGGGGTCCGCCACCGTGACGTCAATGCCATTGCGCCCGAAGCAGCGCGCGGCGGCGAGCGTGCCGTAGAAGCTCGCGGAGAACAGCAACGCGGACGGTCGCCCCTCCACTCGCGGGCGCGCCGCCTGCTCCACCTTTACGTCTTCTGCCTCCACCTGAGCCGTCTCCAGTCTCTCCACGTCCTCCAGCCTGCGAGGACGCGGGGGCGTCCTGCGGGCTGTTGCCTGGGCTTGCGCGCCGACACCTGAAGCCTGCGTCGGAGCGGGAATCGAGAGACCCGCGGCGAGCCCGGCGGTGAGGAGTGAGAGGATGTGTCGTTTCATGCCTTGGGGACTCAACATAGCCGCCCCCCCCACCATTTGCCCCTGTCCACTTCGCCTCATGTGGTTGGAGGGCCATGGAACCCGGTCCGGGTCGGATGCGACGACCCGTTGGCTCGCGGCGACCCATGGGGCCGGGAAGCCTCCTCGGGCCATGGCACGAGCAGCTGGCCCCGCGCGTCAGGGGCTCACGCCACCCTCCGGCCGCCACACGAGGTAGCCCGAGTCGAGCAGCCACGGCTCGTTGGACACGCCGCCAACGCGCGCCCCCAGGCGCGTGACGGACTCGCGAAATGCGTCGGCGGGCGAGGTGTGTCCCGCCTCGCGCGATTGTCTCCAGGCATCTGTCCACTCCTGGAAGAAGTGGTGCATGGCCTCGCCGGGACGGACGCGTCGGCGCAAGTCCCGGGGCAGCCAGTCGCGAAACAGCAGGGGCGCGAAGCCGTTGCGAAAGTCGGTGTGGAACAGGAGCGCCTCGCGCGCGGGCGGAGCCTCCGGGTCCGCTGAAGTCCGACGCAGCAGGTGCGCGGTGAGCACCGAACCCTCCGGGTCCGAGCTCCCCTCCACGAGCAGCCCCGACGGGAGCAGGAAGCGACCCAGGGCGCGGTGCACCTCGGAGACGCGTTCGACGGGTCCCTGACGCAGCAGGTTCATGGCCCGCACGAGGCGGACGGGCTCGTCCTCCGAGAGGGGCAGCTCGAAGCCCCCCTGCCGGAAGTGCGTGCGGGGCCCCGCATGGGCCTGGGCCGCCAGGGCGCGCGCCTCCTCCAGCTCCACGCCGATGACGGTGAGCTCCGGCTGGAGCGCTCGAAACGCCTCCGCGCTCTCCAGCGTCGTCCACGGGTGCTCGCCGAAGCCCACGTCCACGAAGACGGCGCGGGCCCAGGCACCGTCCACGCGCGTCAGCAGCTCGCGCTCGAAGCGGCACAGCCAGGCATCGAGCGCGCGCAGCCTCCCTGGCGCGGTGCGTCCCCGGGTCTTCGCATCCAGCGTGGACATGGCTCCCACTTCGTCGAGGCCCGCCGCGCGCGTCAAGCCTCCCCCCGGTTTCCCCCAGCCCGCGCGGGCCGGTAGGC